>JAAVAG010000048.1 GCA_014804185.1 Lachnospiraceae bacterium | reverse complement strand
TAAAAAAATTCCGGGACAGCTTCGGTCTGGCGGCAGCGGAGGATCAGTTCGTCACCTCCGGTTTTATGGCCGTCCGTTTTCTGAAAGAAAACTATGCGGGCCGCAAAATCTTTGTTATGGGCACCCGCTCCTTTTTGACGGATCTGTGGCTGAGCGGTCTGAATGTCACGGAAACGGCGGAGGAGGACATTGCCTGCGTACTGGCGGCCTACGACAGCGAACTTACCTATGAAAAACTGGTGCGGACATGCCGGGTTCTTTCCCGCCCGGACATGCCTTTCTATGCCACCAATCCCGATCTGTGCTGCCCTGCGGACTTCGGATTTATCCCCGACTGCGGCGCGATGTGCGGAATGCTTTCCGCCTCCACCGGAAAGACGCCCGTGTATCTCGGCAAGCCCTCCCGGGAGGTGGTGGATCTGTGCCTCTGCGCTTCCGGATTTGCACCGGAGCAGACGCTGGTGGTGGGAGACCGACTTTACACCGATATTCTCTGCGGCATCAACGCAGGGGTGGACACCTGCGTTCTGTACACCGGTGAGGCCACCCCGGAGGAAGTGGCCCGCTCCGATTACAAACCGACTTTCGCGTTTGACAACGTGCAAAAACTCTATGAGGCTTTCCGGCTTGCGCTGGATACGCAGCTTCCACCGGAAAATTCCAGATAAAACGCCGCTCTCCTACGGCTGCGGATCGACAAACCGCACCATGATAAACTGTTTTTTGCCGATGCGCAGCACGTCGCCGTCGGAGACAGCCGTCCGGATATCGCTGACCTTTTCCCCGTTCAGGCGTATGCCCCCCTGGGAAACCATTCCTCTGAGACGGCTGCCGCTCTCCCCATAGCCTGCCTTAACCAGCGCCGGGAAAAGCCGCTGCAGCGGAACGGACGCCGCCTCCGCATCCGGGCTGCCGGGTATATCCGGCGTCACATACAGGCTGGGAATGTCACTGGGAACCGCCTTTTGGCTGAATGCCTCATGATAGAATGTCTCTCCCCGCCGCGTCTCCTCCGGCCCGTGGTACAGAGTCGTGATGATCCTGGCCAGTTCCAGTTTGATGTCCCGGGGGTTTTGGCCGCTCTCCAGTTCTTCTCTGATCTGCTCCATCCGCTGGGGCGGTTCATCCGTGGCAAGTTCAAAATAGCGGAGAATCAGCGCGTCCGGCACCTCCATCACTTTCTTGAACATGACCTGTGCCTCCTCATTCACGCCGATATAATTGCCCAGACTCTTGCTCATCTTCTCCACGCCGTCCAGTCCCTCCAGAATCGGCATAAATATGGCCGCCTGCGGCTCCTGTCCCATGGCTTTTTGCAGTGTCCTGCCCATCAGAATATTGAATGTCTGATCCGTTCCTCCCAGTTCCAGATCCGCCTGTACCGCCACGGAATCGTACGCCTGCATCAGCGGATAAAAAAACTCATGCAGCCCGATGGGAATATTACTCTGAAACCGTTTCTGAAAATCATCCCGCTCCAGCATACGCGCCACGGTGGTCGTCATGGCCAGACGCAGAACCTCCTCAAAGTTCAGAAGTTCCAGCCATTCTCCATTGTAGCGCACCTCCGTCTTCTCCCGGTCCAGCACCTTGAAAATCTGCTCCTGATAGGTCAGGGCATTGACAAGCACCTCGTCGCTGCTCATCGCCTTTCTCCCCTTTGTCTTGCCTGTGGGATCCCCGATCCGCCCGGTAAAGTCTCCAATAATGATCACAATCTGATGCCCCATATCCTGCATCTGCCTGAGTTTGCGCAGCACAACCGCGTGTCCCAGGTGAATGTCCGGAGCGCTGGGATCCAGCCCAAGCTTGACGACAAGAGGTTTTTTCTCCCTGACGGAGCGTTCCACTTTTCTGCGCAGTTCCTCCTCCCCCACGACCTCCTGCACCCCTTTCAGGATCATACCCATCTGGCGGTTTACCTCCTGCTGCACCCCGTCACAGATGTCTCCGGTTTCTGCTTTCGTTCCTGCATTTGTTTCTGTTTTTGTTTCTGCTTTTAAGTCCATATCTCTCCTTTCCGCGCATTTTGCGCCTGAACATACATTTTTGCGCCGCGCCCGCCGCAACCGGCCCTGCAACAAATACTGTGCGGTTGGATGCTCTAAAAAGCATCCAACCAATTCCCACATTCGCAAAATTCGCGCTTACGCGCTCATGCGTCTGCTTATGCAACCACACAGTAAAAAAACTCCCGTCCTTTCAAAAGGACGAGAGTTCATCTCGCGTTACCACCTCATGTTTACAGACAACTCACATTGTCTGCCTCTTCAAGTACGGCTCCCTTTTCGGGCGGAATCTATGCCTGAAAGCAGGAACGATACTCTAGCACTATAACGTGTGCAGGTTCCGTCGCAGCCTACTGCCGATACAGCGGCTTTGCCCTGCGGGGCATCCGCCATGGATTCGGTGCGCAGCTCAAAGATGTATTCGTATCGGGTTTCCTGTGCGCCTCTCATCACCCGGCTGCTTTCTGTTCATTCCGCCCCATACTACTTCTTCTTATCATTGCCTTTCTCAATCAAATATTGAATTGTGAAATTACGGACATTATAGGCGAAGTCCCTGTCTTTGTCAAGCGCCGTTTTCCTGTGAACCCGCATCATTTCCCTACGAACTGGCGCTGCTGTAGTTTCTAAGCGCCTTTTTCCACAGCATCCGGGAGATCACAAAAAACAGTACCGGCGCGGCGATTCCCCAGACCGCCATCCCAACGGACAACTCCCCCATCACAAACAGGCCCGGGAAATTTGTAATCACAAAAACCGGCAGAATAAACGTACCGATGCGCTGCATCCATTTTCCATAAATCATGGAGGGCATATTGTTAAAATCCCACAGCGCAGCGGTGATATCCCCGATTCCGCCCACCGACACCGTCCAGAAGCTGATCAGGTAAGGGAGCAGAAACAGGCTGTAGGTGAGCAGACAGCCGCACACCAGAAAGAAAAGAAATCCGCCGATCTGGACTGCTCCCACCGGCAGTCCCGCCAGACGCCAGCCGATGACGATCATGACAGTACCCGCCACCACATTTGTCAAAAACATGGGGAAATCCAGGTGCCGCATGGACACATAAAACTGCAGGGAAACAGGTTTTACGAGATATAAATCCAGATCTCCCCGCTGGACCATCCCCGGCAGCGAAGTAAAATTATTGTAATAGAGCATATAGATGCCCGTCATCAGGACATAAGTCCCGATAAACAGCAGGATGTGATCCGGTGTCAGGATGCCTATGCTGACGCCCGCCTTATAGACAATCGCCACATAAAACAGTTTGATGAGCATCCACCCCAGTTCCACCGTCACCCCCGCCACAAAATTGATACGGTATTCCAGCACTGACATCAGCGAATACTTTGCAAATACCCCCAAAAGTTTCAAATATCTCTTCATGTTCCATCTCCATTCTCTTCTTGCGGCAACCATTAGCCCCCTATCCCCACATATCGCTTCATGCCGCGTCTCCACAGCGCTTCTCCGAGACAGGCAAACAACAGAATCCATCCCGCCTGCATGGCAATCCCGATCCCGATCCTCTCCCACCCGAAGCGGCCGTTAATGATATTTACCGGAAATTGGGCTGTGTAGCCAAAGGGCAGGATATTCACAATCTTTTCCACCACGCCCCCAAAAATGTCCAGCGGAAAAATACCTCCGCTAACCACGGTGAGCACGATGCTGACCGTCCCGAACAGCTTTCCCACATCCGTCAGCCAGCACCCCAGCAGGCCGATACAGTAAAAAATATAGAAATTCAACATCATCGCCAGCACCAGACTGCACACGAACACGAACACTCTGGCGGCAGTTATGGGCAGACCTTTCCAGAATCTTGCGGCGGCAATGATGCACGCCGCCACAGGACCGATCACCATAAACCGGGGAATTTTCTGTCCCATAAATCCAAAAAAGCGATGCCATTTATAGCTGACCGGGCGAACGAGATACTTATTCAGCCCGCCCATTTTGATATCCTCGTTCATCTCCCACTCAAAGCCCGCGCTGGTCAGCTGGGAGACAAGCGTTGCCAGAAGTGTATACATCAGAATCTGTCCGTGCTCATATCCGAAAATGGCGGCCGCGTCAGAATGCCCGTACAGATAGTTCCACATGGCCGTCTGAATAATAATGGGAAAAACAGCGCTCAGCATGCTCAGCAGAAAACTGACCCTGTACTCCAGCGCTCTCTCGATCCCCATCAGAAAAATACACCGATACTTATTCATACAATCCGCCGCTCCTTTTCCTCAGTCTACCGCTTCTTTTTGATAAAAACGCGCAATGCTCTCCTCCAGCGGAATCTCCGTCACGTTGAAATCCTCCACCGGCAGTCCGTTTAAAATAGCGGTCAGGATCTCTCTGGTCTGCTCATGCGGAATCTCCAGCACCGCTCCCGCGGAATGGATCTCCCGGACCGTGCCGAATGCCGTCCACGCTTTTTCGTCCACGGCGCCGGAAGTCTTTACGGTCAGCAGCTTTCTTCCCCCCAGAAGACGGTTGATATCCGCAAGTTCTCCGTCGTACACAAGCTGTCCCTGATTGATAATGACAGTTCTGTCGCAGAGCGCTTCGATATCCGCCATATAGTGGCTGGTGATGATCACCGTGGTTTTCCACTGTTCATTATAATATTTCAGGAATTTCCGGATCTTCTGCTGCGACAGAATATCCAGGCCGATGGTGGGCTCGTCCAGAAACAGAATATCCGGCCTGTGGATCAGCGCCGCCAGAATCTCCATTTTCATGCGTTCGCCCAGGGAAAGTCTTCTCACCTGCACATTTACCAGATCTTTCACATCCAACAGTTCCGCAAGTTCCGTCACCACCTCCCGGTAAGCATAATCCTCCACCCCAAAAATGCACTTATTCAGGTAAAAGCTGTCGCTGGCAGGCAGATCCCACCAGAGCTGATTTTTCTGCCCCATAACAATGGAAATCTTTCTTTTAAACTCGTTTTTCCGCTCCCAGGGGACAAATCCGTCCACCTCCGCCCGCCCCGCGGTGGGATACAGAATTCCCGACAGCATCTTCAGCGTAGTAGTCTTTCCCGCGCCGTTAGGTCCGAGAAATCCCACCATCTCTCCTTTTTCCACGGAAAAGGAAATGTCTTTCACCGCCTCCTTAATCAATTTCTCCCTGTGAAAAATGTTGTGCAGAGATCCTCTTATCCCTGTCTCCTTCCTGTAATAAGAAAAATCCTTTTTCAAGTGCTCCACATAAATGCCCACTGTCATACCCCCTGTTCTGTCTTCACCGTTATATAAACTCCAGCCTCCTGATGTAACTCTCAAATTCCAGTTTTACCTCCGCATATCTGTACCGGCTGATGTACAGACGCTCGCCGCTCAGCAGAAGCACGCTCTCTTTCTCCAGGCTCACGATGTGATACATATTGACCAGAAAACTCCTGTGTATTCTGACAAAGCCCATTCCTTTCAGCTTTTCCTCGCACTGGGAGAGATTTTCCGTAATACCGGATACGTCCTTACGCGTATGCAGCAGGACGACATGGCCCCAGCTCTCCAGATAGACAATGTCTCTCCGCTGCACCAGCAGTTTTCCGCCGCTGCTGGTAAAACTGATCTTTTCGGGCAAAAGGTTTTTCAGCCGCTCCAGCTTCCGCATGGCCGCCCGCAGCCCCTGCTCCATGTCAAAGACCCGGACCAGATGAAAAAATGGCATCTGCAGAGCTGCAAAAATATCCTCGTTCCCCTGCGCAATATAAATAATCTGCAGGGACGGCTGCCGCTCCCACAGCATCTCCGCCAGTTCAAATGCCTTTTCCCTGTCATCCCATGCGAGAATCAGACAGGAAAGCCTTTTAGGGTCCTCCCGTCCGTCTTTCTCTTCCCCGATTTCCCCGTCTTCCCAAAAAGAGAGAGAAAGTTCACGGGCCGCATAGGTAAGTCCGTTCTGCGCCAGAATCAGCTGCAGCGTCTGCCGGACCTTCCCCGCCTGCTCCTGCGGGCGGCACAATATTCCGATTTCAGGCACCTTTCTCCCTCCTCTCTCCTTGTCTGATCCGCTTTTCTATAAACTATCAGATATTACTTTTCCGCGCAAGTACGCCCGCACCAATGGTGCGGATCCCTGCCCCAATAGCAGTTTTCCGCATATGCGGACAAAAATACAGATGCCCCGGACAAACACCGATTCCGATATCTGCCTCAGGGCATCTGCCCATAAAACCGTATTTGCTTACGCCAGCACCTCCCGGTACAGCCGCAGCACGTTTTCCATAAAAATCCTGTCTATCTGACTTTCTGTAAAGCCGGAGCGTTTCAACTGCTCAAAAAGCCGGTCCATACATCCGGCATCCGGTACTTCCTCATGGGTATCGATCCCGTCAAAATCCGTGCCCAGTCCCAGACACTCTATGCCTCCGGTATTCACGATATGGCGCGCATGATCGGCAATCGCCTGCACCGTACCGGGATTATGCACGCCCGCGGGAAGCTGCGTCAGAAAGTCGGCGCAGAAATTCAGTCCCATAACCCCGCCTCTTTCCGCCAATGCGCGGATCATATCGTCGCTCATATTCCGCACATGAGGACACACACTTCTGGCGTTGGAATGACTGGCCACGAAAGGTTTATGAGCAGCGCGCAGCACGTCATAAAATCCGGCGTCGGAGAGATGGGATACATCCACGATCATTCCCAGCTTCTCCATTTCCGCCACAAAGGCAAAGCCTGTATCCGTCAGTCCATGTTCCGTATCCGGCGTGTTCAGAAATTCTCTGATCAGGTCATCTCTCTGCGCGCCGCCTCTGGCCGCTGCCTCTTTCCGCAATTTTGCTTTTCTGCGGCTGTCTATGTTGGGAAATCCAAGTTCATTGGGATAATTCCAGGTGAGCGTCAGCATACGCACTCCCTGCTCATACAGTGTGCGGAGTTTTTCGGTCTCCCCGCCGCACACACCGCCCTCCTCCACCGTCAGCAGCGCGGAGATTTTCCCCGCCCTGCTGTTTTTGTCAATGTCGTCAAAGCGGTATACCGGCGCAATCCAGTCGGCGTTTTGCTCCATCTGTTCCCGGTATACCCTGTGCAGACGCTGCACCATATCCCATGGATCCCCGCAGTGCGCCAGATCCACAAACAGAGCAAAATTCTGCAGCAGATAACCGCTCTTTCGCATCTTTTCCACATCGATGTGACAGCCGTTTGCATACAGCCCTTCCTCTTTGCCTTCCTCCCGCATTTCCAGCAGCCGCGATATGGTATCGCAGTGCATATCCACAATTCTCATTTTGCCGTCCCTGCCTTACTCATTGTTGTTCTATTCTATGCCCCTACTTTTTCTGCTTTTCCAGTCTTTTGCCGGAATCTCCGAAATCCACTCCCGGATGCTCCGGATTGTCATCGTCAAACCGGTAATCCTTTTCCGGCAGAATGGCATTCAGAATAATGCCCGTGAGCGCGCCCACAGCCAGTCCCGACAATTTGATGGTAATGCTGCCGATCTCAAAAGCAATAGCGCCTGCCGCACTGTAGGTAATGCCGATGGACAGCACCAGAATCAGCGCCGCCAGCAGCACATTGCGGCTCTTGGAAAAATCGGTGCGGGTTTCCACCACATTGCGGACACCCACGGCGGAGATCATACCGTAGAGCACCAGGGATACGCCGCCCACCGTCGCTGTCGGCATACTGCTGATCACGGCTGCCACCTTCGGAGAGAAAGAGAGGAGTACGGCCAGCCCTGCCGCGATCCGGATCACTCTGGGGTCATATACCTTGGTCAGATTCAGTACGCCGGTGTTCTCGCCGTAAGTCGTGTTGGCGGGTCCGCCGAACAGAGAGGCCAGCGTAGTGGCAAGTCCGTCTCCCAGCAGCGTGCGGTGCAGACCCGGATCTTTAATATAATTCTTTCCCACCGTGGAGGAGATGGCCGACATATCGCCGATATGCTCCACCATGGTAGCCAGCGCGATGGGTACGATGGTGACGACTGCCGTGATCAGCAGGGAAGCATCCGCGTTTCCGATCAGAGAAAACACGGTTTCTTTCCAGTGGATGGGACTGCCGAACCATGCGGCGTTTTTGATGGTATCATAATCTACTCCGCCCACAATCATCGCCGTGACATAAGAGCCCACCACACCGATGATAATAGGAATGATCTTGATCATCCCTCTGCCCCATATGTTGCACACCACCACCAGGGCAATGGCAACCACGGCAACCAGCCAGTTGTCGGAGCAGCTGTTAATGGCCGTGGATGAAAGATTCAGTCCGATGGCAATGATGATCGGCCCCGTCACGATAGGCGGAAAGAACCGCATCACCCTGGCCGTTCCGAACACTTTGATCAGCGCCGCCAGAACCAGGTACAGGATTCCGGCGCAGGCCACGCCGAAACAGGCATAGGGCAGCAAATCCTTTTCTCCCGCAGGCGCAATGGCGGCATAGCCTCCCAGAAACGCAAAGGAAGATCCCAGAAACGCCGGAACCTTGCCCTTTGTCAGAATATGAAACAAAAATGTCCCCAGTCCCGCAAATAAAAGCGTCGTGGAGACATCCAGCCCTGTCAGAATAGGAACCAGTATCGTCGCGCCAAACATGGCAAACATATGCTGTACGCCCAGCACGGTCATTTTGGGTACGCCCAGCGTCCTGGCATCAAAAATGCCGCCCTCACCCAGTCCCTCTTTCTGCTTTGTCTTTTCACTCATAAAAACCCTCCATTCCTGCCACGACCCAGCAAACTTTGGGCCGCAGGCGCAAATTTGCCTGTGAAAAATTTATTTTTCACAGTACCCTCCTCATGTGTTGCAAACTGTTTCTGTTTCTTTTGTTTCATTTAAAGCTAATTAATTATAAGCATCCGATACCATGTTGTCAATTCATTCTTGCAGCCTCTGGTGGAATATGTTAAAATACACTGATTTGTCGCGGTAGTTTGACAGTCTATCCTCTCTCAATGAACCTCAAAGCCAGCAATGGCGCTATTTTTTTGTCAAAACAAAAATTTTATGTTGCACGTTACTTACAGATACTGTATAATGTATATATCTATTACAGAAAGGACAACAATGACTATGGATTATGATGATTACAGCAAAGCATGTGATGAGATCAAAGCAAAAAAC
>JAAVAG010000047.1 GCA_014804185.1 Lachnospiraceae bacterium | reverse complement strand
GGGTGCGCCATTTGGCGGTGGAGTTCAGGCAGATGGACAGGAGCGCATGATCGATGAAAGGATTTTGGAAGCGTTCTGTCACCGAGCGGGCAAAACTGCTTAATTCCTGTTCCGGGAGGGAGAGCGTGGGGAGGATCTCTTCCCGTATGGCTTTTTCCATGTAAGCGCGGATCACCGGATCTTCCATGCAGCCCCGGACAATATCCTGTCCGGCCAGATATGCGCCCGGCGCCATACAAGTGTGGGCGCCGTTCAGAATGCGCACCTTGCGCTGCTTATAGGGAGCATGGTCATCGGTGATGAGCACGGGGAGATGAGCCTGCTCAAAGGGAAGTTCTTCTTTCAGGCTCCGGGGTCCCTCGATGACCCAGGAGGCAAAAATTTCGCCGGTCACCATCAGGCGGTCCATATATCCGTTTTCCGCATGCAGGCGGTCTGCCTCAGCGTGGGGAAACCCGGTGACAATGCGGTCCACCAGCGTGGAGCAAAAGAGATTTTCCCCTGACACCCACCGGATAAAGTCTTCGCTCAGGCTCCACTGCCTGGCGTACTGCAGAACACAGTTCTCCAGTTTCCTGCCGTTGTCGTCGATCAGTTCACAGGCAAGGATGACAAAGCCTTTGTCTTTTTGTGTGCCGAACTTCTGAAAGCGGCGGTAGAGAAACTGGGTCAGCTTGCCGGGAAAGCTGGCTGGAGGCATTTCATCGAAACGGCAGGCGGCATCATAGACGATCCCTGCCTCCGTGGTATTGCAGATGATAAAGCGCAGGTCCGGATTGTCCGCACATGCCAGCACCGACGCGTAGTCTGTTCCCGGATTCAGGCAGCGGCTTACGCAGGAAATGATCCGCTTTTCACAGACGGCCCGCCCGTTTTCCAGTCCGCGCAGATACAGAGTATACAGTCCCTCCTGCTCCCGGAAGATTTCTTCTGAATATAATCCCATGGTATTGTATCCCATGGGATTGTATCCAGTGGGGTGATGTTCCGCATCAGATGTCCTGCCCGGGGGAGTCCCCACGGGGCGCACCAGAACAACCTTGGAACAAAAGCCGGTCCGCTCGTTCATTACGTCAATAAAATAGTCTGCAAAGGCGCGCAGGAAGTTCCCTTCCCCGAACTGCAGCACCCGTTCGGGCGCGTTTTCCAATACATATCCGTCGTAGCCGGATTCTTTTAGCACCTGATAGGAAAGCTGTTTCATCCCATATCCTCCTTTTATGATTTTCACAGAGTCACGCCCTGTTTGAAAATTGCCATGTCATGGAAACCCGCCAGTTCGGACTTGACGGCTCTGCCGGAAGCAATCTGAACGCACAGGTCGAAGAGCTGCAGGCACAGATCGTCCCGGGAAGCACCCTCTGTCAAAACACCGCAGTCAAAATCTCCTGTGTCTGTAGGATGCGATAATTAAAATATATCAGTTTATCACCGGCAGTTCAACAGGCTTGACGAAATCGTGCAAAAACCGGTTGTCATGCAGAGCGGAAAAGGGATATAATAGCATAAAATACACACGTGCGTCTGACGCGGAAAGAAGGAATACAAGATGAAACAGTTTATGGATCAGGATTTTTTGCTGGGTACACGGACCGCTCAGGAACTCTATCATGATATTGCGGAGAAGATGCCAATTCTGGACTATCATTGTCATATCGATCCCCGGGAGATCGCGCAGGACCGCCGGTTTGACAATATCACTCAGGTATGGCTGGGCGGCGATCATTATAAGTGGCGTCAGATGCGTTCCAACGGCGTGGAAGAGTATTATATCACAGGAGACGCTCCCGACCGGGAGAAGTTTCAGAAGTGGGCGGAGACGCTGGACCGGGCTATCGGCAATCCGCTGTTTCACTGGAGCCACCTGGAACTGCAGAGATATTTTGGATATAAGGGAGTCCTGGGGGCAGATACCGCTGAAGAGGTCTGGAATCTGTGCAATGCAAGGCTCCGGGAGCCGGATATGAGCGCCAGAAATCTGATCCGCAGATCCGGCGTGACACTGATCTGTACCACGGACGATCCGGCGGACGATTTAAGATGGCATAAGGACATTGCGGCGGACGGGACCTTTGACGTGCAGGTTCTGCCTGCCTGGCGGCCGGATAAGGCCATGCAGCTGGAAAAACCGGATTATCCGGAGTACCTGGAACGTCTGGGAAATTCTGCGGGCATGAAAATCCGTTCATTTGCCGATCTGAAACAGGCGCTGAAAGCGCGGATGGCGTTTTTTGACTCCATGGGATGCAGAGCCTCGGATCACGGACTGGAGTATGTGATGTATGTTCCGGCCGGCGAGCGGGAGACGGAAGAGATTTTTGCCAGGCGGCTGGCGGGAGAGGATATCTCCCGGGAGGATCAATTGAAATTCAAGACGGCGTTTATGCTGTTTGCAGGCGCGGAGTATGCCCGTCTTGGATGGGTTATGCAGCTTCACTACGGCTGCAGGAGGGATAATAACACGGCCATGTATGAGAAAATCGGGCCGGACACGGGATTTGACTGCATCGGCGACGCCGCGCCGTCCGGCCAGCTTGCGGATTTTCTGAATGCGCTGTGTATCCGAGGAGCGCTGCCTGAAACGATCCTCTACAGCCTGAATCCCAATGACAATGAAGCCGTGGGCACCGTGATGGGATGTTTCCAGGAGGCGGGAGCGGCAGGCAAGCTGCAGCAGGGCTCCGCTTGGTGGTTTAACGATCATAAGGAGGGAATGACAAGACAGCTTACTTCGCTGGCAAATCTGGGGCTGCTGGGGAATTTTGTGGGCATGCTGACAGATTCCCGCAGTTTTCTGTCCTATCCCAGGCATGAATATTTCCGGCGCATTCTGTGCAGCCTCATCGGGGAGTGGGTGGAGAACGGGGAGTATCCCTGGGACAGAAAAAGGCTGGAGACGATTATAAAAGATATTTCCTATAACAACGCGGTTCGTTATTTTGGGTTTTCGCTGGAGGTCAAGTGAGAAAAACATCTGCCTCCCCCTGATTCCGGGGGGAGGCAGATGTTTTTGTGTCAGCGGATGTCGCTGTAGAAAATATAACTTCCTTTCTGTACCTGCCGCCTGGCGCCGTCGATTACGATGTCGGCCGCCACCGGCGTTTCAATCTCATAACGCCATCTGCCGTCCTGTTTCTTCCAGGCGGAGCGGATCAGCCCGCGGCGGGTATCAACGGAGGCCTCCAGCCAGTCCAGCCGGGCGTCGGGCAGAGGCGCGATTCTGACTTTTTCATAGCCGGGATATTCCTCCAGGGCAGTGATGCCGGCTGCCGCGCAGTACACCCAGTCCGCAACGGCGCCGTAGGCATAGTGGTTAAAAGAATTCATGTCCGCGCTCCAGAAATCGCCGTTTTCCATAATACCGTCCCAGTGTTCCCAGACGGTGGTGGCTCCTTTTGTGACGGGATAGAGCCAGGAGGGATATTCTCTGCGCAGAAGCAGATCATAGGCCAGATTGGTGTAGCCGTAATCCGACAGTACATGGAGCAGATAGGGAGTGCCTACAAAGCCGGTCTGCAGGCTGGCGCCGCAGTCTCTCACCATGGCGGCAAGCCGGTCAGCGGCGACCTGCAGATCGGGAGCCAGACCGAAATGTACCGCCAGAACGCACTCCGTCTGCGTCTGATAGTCGGGATAGGCCTGTCGGAAAGCGGCGACAATCTTCTTATACAGAGACTCATAGCCGGAGACATCTTCGCCCAGCACCCGGCCCGCCTTGATCAAAAGCATAACCGCGTTGGCATAAAAGGCGGAGGCAATAAAATCCTCCCGGCTGGAGCCCTTGTAGCTTCCGGAGGGGGCGTCCAGTCCCAGCCAGTCCCCATAGTGTGTGCAGCCGGTCCAGAGATATTCGGTGGTGGAGTGGGAGGCGATATATGCCGCCCATTTTTTCATGCAGGTGTACTGGGCGGCCAGAATATCGGAATTGCCGTAAGCCAGGTAGAGCGCCCAGGGGCAGATCACAGCAGCGTCGCCCCAGGCGGCGCTGCTGTCGTTATTGTTTAAAATGTTGGGGATGACGTGACCGATCATGCCGTCCTCCCACTGGTCGGCTGCCATGTCGGCCAGCCATTTGGTAAAAAATTTCTCCACATCATAGTTCAGGCAGGCGGTGCGGATAAAGACCTGGGCGTCGCCCGTCCAGCCCAGACGCTCATCCCTCTGTGGGCAGTCTGTGGGAACATCCAGAAAGTTGCCTTTCTGCCCCCAGATGATATTGTCAAAGAGCCTGTTTAAAAGCGGATCGGAACAGCTGATGCGGCCGGTACGGCGGATCTGCGAGTGCACGGCGATGGCTGTGAAGTGTTCGAGTCCTGCCTGGTTGGGACCACCGGGAAAACGGTCGATGCGGATATAGCGGAATCCGAAAAAGGTCAGTCTGGGTTTGTGGCGCTGGAACCCCTCTGTGCATATGCAGACATACCTGGCCTTTGCGCCCCGATAGTTTTCCGTGTAGAAGTTGCCGTCCCGGTCCAGTACCTCCGCATGGGATATTTCCACCGTGTCCCCGGCATGGGCGGTCAGTGAAACTTCCACATAGCCGGTGATCTCCTGCCCGAAGTCCACTACGGTCTCGCCGGCGGGAGTGGTAAAAATACGCGCCGGATACACAGTCTCCTGTTCCCGGATCTCTTCTCCCTGCTGCGGGATCAGCGTATCGTCGGGGCCGTCAAAGACCGCGGCGGCAGTCCAGCCGGCAGGGAAGCAGGAGGCGTCATAAGTTTCCCCGTCATAGATTTCGGAAAAGCGGACGGGGCTCTCCGCCGTCTGCCAGTTCTCGTCAGTGTCGATAATACAGGTACTGTCATCCTCAAATGTAACGGTCAGCCGGGCGGTGAGACCGGCGGGATAGGACGCCAGCTTTTCTTTTCTCTCCGGCCAGACCCAGCCGGGCATGGGACTGCGGTACCAGCCTTTGCCCACCGTGACGGCAAGTTCGTTTTCTTCGCGGAGAAGCCCGGTAATGTCATATTCCTGATACTGAAGTCTGGTATCATAGGAAGTCCACCCCGGGGCCAGAATAAACTGGCCGATTCGATCTCCGTTCAGATGCGCCTCGTAAACCCCCATTGCCGTGATTCGCAGACGGGCGGATTTTACCTTGTCCGGACAGTCAAAGCGTCTGCGGAAGATGGGACAGATATCGCCCATATCGTGGGCGGGTTTGATCCATTTTGCGTTCCATTCCATAGAAATACCTCTCTTGATATTAGTTGTAACGGCCCAATCCATAAGCCTGTGCGGCGGCCGTCACGGTGGTTGACGGATTCTTTATTCATTTTAGCAGATTGTGCAGAGAAAAAAATACCGTTTATTTATCGGAAAACGGGGGTGGATTTAACCTTTGAGGAGAGGTGTGACCATGCACATTATCAGTACCATCTTAATATATTGTAGCGAAAGCTATAGAGAGAGAATATATAGACTGATGGAACAAAAAGGAAATTATAAAGCGGGAGCGATCAGCGGAGACTGCAGCTTTGCAGGCATAAAACCGATTATGGTGGATTTACCTTATCCGCCCATACAGGTGCGGTGTAAAAATCAATCCTATGCGGCGCTTCTCGGTGTGGATTATTGCGGCGCGGTGTCGGAACTCAGCGCGGTGGCGCAGTATATCAACAATGAAAACCGCTTATTCTGTGAAAAATGCCCTATGGCAAGGACGCTGCTGGGAATTGCCATGGCTGAAATGATGCATCTGCAGAAACTGGGGGAACTGATTTTTCTGCTGGGCGGAGATGTGTGCTTTGCGGCAAGGCAGAGAGACGGAAGAGAAAGGCTGTGGACACCGGAATATCTGGATACGCCCGACAATGCAAAAAGTATGCTGCTGGCCGATATAGAGGCGGAGAAAGGCGCGATCAGTCAGTATATGGCGCACATAAAGAGGATCGACGACGACTGCGTAAATGCCGTGCTCAGAAGGATTATTATGGATGAGGAATACCATATTATGATTCTGCAGGCGCTGCTGGAGGAGCAGAGAGGCGGACAATAGTACACATGTCACATTTTCTTGACTTTCATTCCCCAAGACCATACACTGAAAGGGACATGGCCCACGGAGAAAGACAGGGGGATGATACCTATGAAGAGGGAGAATACGCTGGAGATCTGTCAGCTTACGGCAGACCGCTCGGAGAAGCTGGTTATGATGGACTACAGACAGGATGATGTGAGCAGCCATGACCATCATTTTTTCGAACTGGCATATATTACGGGAGGAACGGCGGAGCATACGTGGAACGACAGGCGCACCAGGCTTACGGCGGGGGATTATTTTATCATGGATTATGGAAGCTGTCACCGCTATGAAGCGTGCAGGGATCTGACATTGATCAACTGTCTCTTTCTGCCGGAGGTGATCGATGAGACGCTGCAGGGCTGCCGCTCTCTGGAGGCGCTGCTGAAGGGGTGTCTGATCCGCTATTACCGCATGACAGTTGGCGAGGCATGGGAGGATCGGATCTTTCATGATGAGGGGGGACGCGTGGGCGGACTGCTGGAGGGAATGGTGGAGGAGTATCGGGACAGAAAGCTTGGGAGCACGGAGATCTTCCGGTGCAGGCTCAGGGAAATTCTGATCCTGACGCTGCGCATGCTGGTGCAGGATCGGAAAAAATATCCGGACAGCGCGGTGGTGGCGGCGGCCGTCCGATATGTGGAAAGTTCTTACGGACAGAAGCCCTCGCTGCAGGCATTTTGCGAAAGAGAGCACTACAGCCTGCCCTATGTGAGCAGGCTGTTTAAGGCGGAGACAGGAATGACTTTTCGGGAATATCTGCAGAAAGTGCGGATCGAGAAATGCTGTGAACTGCTGACCGGAACCGATCTGACGATTACAGAGGCCGCAGGGGCGGTAGGGTATGAGGATATGAAATTTTTTCATGACGTGTTCAGGCGTTACCTGCAGATGACGCCCCGCGAATACCGCAGACTGGGGAATAAAGGGGCGGGAGATAAATGAAAGATATTATAAACAACGGGCAGCGCGCTTTGCGGGCTGCCCGTGTGCAGATGGTCAGAGGCCTTCCTGGATCAGAGTCTGCACTCTGTTCTGTATGATCCCGGCTGCGGTCTCTATGGTTTTATCCCCGGCCAGACAGGGTGCTGCTTCTTCCATGATAATGTCGATGATTTCGCCTGTCAACATCGGCTGTGGGGTGAAATCCAGATTTTCCAGAATCTCCAGCAGGGTATCGGCCGTTTCCTGTTCCATATAATAGTAATAGAATTGCATGCCGTCTATGTTCAATATACAGCGCCATTGCATCATGGGTTCGTTCCAGTGTTCCGTCCATCCGCCGGTTCCCGGTACGGAGAAATGCTCATAGATGATAATTTCTCCGTTGGCATCTCTGTCGTAGAGTGGAACGGTCTCTTCCTCCACAGATTGCTGCAGAATATCTTTTCGGCACGAAAACGAATAAGGACTGTGCTCTGCTTTTGTGAGATAATATTCCAGGAATTCCCATGCGCCGTCAGGGTTGTCGCTGCCGGATACGATACAGACAGCGTCGGAGACATCGATGGAGTAAAGGGGACGGCCGTCCGTCGTGGGAAGACCCACAAGAGTTATGGGCTCGTTCCAGGAGTAGGAAAGCATGGCAAAATTCTGTGGGCTGCTGATAAAGTCTCGTATCAGAAGCATATCTTCCGGTACGCTGCCGCCGCCGACATAGTCTTCACCCTCCACATAATTATTATAGATATTTTTTGTATGC
>JAAVAG010000046.1 GCA_014804185.1 Lachnospiraceae bacterium | reverse complement strand
TTTCAGGAAAGCGCGTCCCTCAGCCGTCTTGTAGATCTGCTGACGCTTCATGGCCTCATCAAAATCCACCTGGTGTCCGTCAAATTCCGGTCCGTCCACACAGGCAAATCTGACTTTGCCGCCTACAGTCACTCTGCAGGCTCCGCACATTCCCGTGCCGTCAACCATAATCGGATTCAGACTGACAACAGTAGGAATTCCCAGTTCTTTCGTCAGCAGGCACACGAATTTCATCATGATCATAGGTCCTATCGCCACGCAGACATCATATGTTTTCCCCTCTTCCACAAGACTTTTCAGCGTCTGCGTCACCATGCCGCTTCTGCCATAGGAGCCGTCGTCCGTAGTAATATAAAGATTTCCGGCTACGGATGCCATCTCTTCTTCCAGCAGAATGAGATCCTTTGTCTTTGCCCCCACAATCACATCGGCATCCACACCGTGCTCATGAAGCCACTTTACCTGGGGATATACCGGCGCTGCCCCCACACCGCCCGCAATAAAGATCATTTTTTTCTTTTTCAGTTCCTCCACTGGTTCTTTCACAAACTCGGAGGCACACCCTAAAGGTCCGACAAAATCATGGAAACTGTCTCCTTCTCTGAGAACTGACATCTGCTGCGTTGCCGCACCGACAATCTGAAACACAATCGTGACGGTCCCCTCCTTACGGTCATAATCACAGATCGTAAGCGGAATTCTCTCGCTGTCCTCACCCGTTCTCACGATCACAAACTGTCCCGGAGCACAGGCTTTCGCCACTCTCTTTGCCTCCACTTCCATCAGATAAATGTTTGCCGCCAGTTCTTTTGCTTTTCGTATTTTGTACATTACCAGGTCCTTCCTTTCTCAATGATTGCTTTGCCTTGTTTAAAATTCTTCTAATAAATTTTTTCCTCTGGCATCTGTCACCAGCTTATAGACAGCGCCGGAATAAATATCTACCACATAATTGGTGCCGGTTTTTGCTCTCACCCCGGCCGTATCCACATAAATCTCAGAGATCAGATAAAAATCCCCCTGTTCTTTTATTGTCAATGCATATTGAAAATCATATTGATACAGCCCCTCCACTCCCGGAACGATTCCTGACAGATCCAGCAGCTTTCCCCGATCCACCAGTGCCTGTGCCACATTATGACATGCTGCATCAACTGTCAGTTCTGTATTCAGCGTCAACTCATATTCACGTGTGGTCACGTCTCCGGAGACTTCCTCTTCATTATACATGATAAATCGAAATTCGCTTTTTCCAAGCGGCATGGGAATCGAACCGTAGTAGCGTGCGGATTGATCTGTAGGTACGGAACCGTCCGTGGTATAATAAACCGTACATCCCTCCGGCACTTCAACACGGATCATCATAGGAACATTATATTCTCCGCTGTACACCTGCACTTCCGGCGCGGCCGGCCTGATTACATCAATATGATAAATTTTTCGCACCATATCACTTCTGATGCCAAATTCATTGACAAACACCGCGCAGATCTCATAATCGCCTGTCTCCAGAAAAATAGGCGCCATATAGATTTCACTGTTTTCATCCGGCTCTGATCCGTCCATCGTATAGTAGATGATTCCGGATGCATTGGAGGAAAGCTTCAGAGGAACCACCTCCGCATATGTGCCCTCCGGATAACTGAATTCGGGGGTTTTGGCCACATAGATCTGATTGGCGTTTATCACATTAGCGTCTCTGCACGTTTCCAGCAGTTCATTAATTTCCTGATACCGCCCCTCCGAAGCATACGCGCTGATCATTTTGTTATAGGCTCTCTCGATCTGTTCCTCCGAAGCATAAGAAGAATCCGCTACGATGCGAAGCTGCTCCATATATTTTTCGTTGCTGCCCAGATCACGGTAGAACTCCGCCAGTTCCATCCGCAGAGAGGCATTCTGCCCGTTCAGTTCTATCGCCCGCTCATAATATGTTACGGCTTCCTCCGTTTCCTCCCGGGCAATACAGGCATATGCCTGCTTTAACTGATAGTCCAGCGAGTTGTAGCGGTATTTTGCAATGCCGCTCACAATCGCAGCCACGACTACAGCGCAGACCAGTATACAGCAGATCAGAATCAGAAGTTTATTATGCCATTTTTCTGTCCGGGATCTTCTGTCCTGCTTCCTTACTCTCCCTGCCTTTTGTACGGCATCCTTATCTTCACCGATTTCGGACTCCCGTATCTCATCTCCCTCTGTCACATCTTTCACGATGCCTTCCAGAGTTTTATGAATACTGTTCTCAATTTCAGGCTCAAAATCAGGAACCATATGAACATCTTCCCCGCAGTGTTCACAGTACAAATATCCCTCTTTTAATTCAGCGCCGCATTTTGCACATTTCATAGAACAGACTCCACACAATTATTCATAAGCATTGCAATGGTCATTGGCCCCACACCGCCGGGGACCGGCGTTATTGCTTTGCAAACCGGCTCCACGTCCGCAAAATCCACATCTCCGCACAGTTTATTCTGTTCATTTCTGTGTATTCCCACATCAATGACCGCTGCCCCTTCTTTCACATATTCTCTGGTGATCATTTTGGGTTTTCCCACTGCCACGATCAGAATATCCGCTCTTCTTGTCACCGCTTTCAGATCTTCCGTTTTGGAATGCGCCACAGTCACGGTTCCATTCTCCTGCAAAAGCAAAAGTGCCATGGGCTTTCCCACAATATTGCTGCGCCCTACGACCACGCATTCTTTCCCGGCAACCTCAATTCCGGAACGCTTCAAGAGCTGCATAATTCCTGCCGGAGTACAGGGTACAAATCCATTCTGGCCGCTGCAGAGAGCGCCAACGTTTCTCAGATGAAAACCATCCACATCTTTTTGGGGGTCGATCTTCTGGATCACCATCGCCTCATCGATCTGTTCCGGAAGCGGCAGCTGCACCAGAATGCCGTTTACATCCGTTCTGCCGTTCAATTCCTCTATCAGCTTCAGAAGCTGTTTCTCTGTAGTCTCCACAGGCAGCTCATACGTCAGAGACCGGATTCCGATATTTTCACATGCCCTTTTCTTATTTCTTACATAGACACAGGAGGCCGGATCGCTTCCCACCTGTATCACTGCCAGCGTGATCTCCACGCCTTTGTTCCTGAGCACAGATACTTTCTCCTTTAATTCTTCCTGAATCTGTGCCGATATGGCTTTTCCGTCGATCAGTACCGCCATTTTTATTCCTCCACGCCATATGCGCACTTTACACTTTTTTAAAACAGACCGACAATTTTCCCGTCCTCATCTACATCTATGTTATATGCGGCCGGCTGCCTGGATAACCCCGGCATCGTCATGATACTGCCCGTAAGCGCGACGATAAACCCGGCTCCCGCCAGGACATATACTTCCCGGATATTCAGTTCAAATCCCACAGGCCGCCCCAGAAGCGCCGGATTGTCTGACAGAGAATATTGTGTCTTTGCCATACAGACAGGCAGTCCGCCAAATCCAAGCTTTTCGATCTGACTGATCTGCTTTACCGCTGCAGGAGTATAACCAACGCTGCCCGCGCCGTATATTTCCCTTGCCACCGTTTCTATCTTATCGCGGATCGGAAGCTGCGCGTCATACAGCAGCCGGAAATGACTTTCCTTCTCCTCCACGGCCTCCAGTACTTTTTCCGCCAGCGCCTCACCGCCCTGGCCTCCCTTTTCCCAGACCTGTGCCAATGCGAACCTGCATCCCCGCACTTCGCAGAATTCCTTCACAAACGAAGTCTCCGCCTCCGTGTCCGAGGCAAACTGGTTCAGTGTGACCACAACGGGAACGCCGTATTTCTGCAGATTTTCTATATGTTTTTCCAGATTGACAATTCCCTTTTGCAGAGCGGGGAGATTCTCCTGGCTAAGTTCCTGCTTGTCGGCCCCGCCGTTATACTTCAGTGCACGAACCGTAGCAACCAACACGGCGGCATCCGGCCTTAGTCCCGCAGCACGGCATTTGATATCAAAAAACTTTTCGGCTCCCAGATCGGCTCCAAAACCGGCCTCCGTAATGACATAATCCGCCATCTTCAAAGCCGTCCTGGTGGCACGCACAGAATTACACCCATGCGCAATATTCGCAAAAGGTCCTCCATGCATCAGCGCCGGAGTATGCTCCAGTGTCTGGATCAGGTTCGGTTTTATCGCATCCTTTAAGAGCGCCGCCATGGCTCCAACCGCTTTCAGATCCCCTGCCGTTACCGGCTTTCCTTCATAATTATAAGCCACCACCATACGGGATAAGCGTTCTTTCAGATCTTTCATATCGTCCGCCAGACACAGGATCGCCATCACCTCGCTGGCCACGGTGATTACAAAATGATCTTCCCGGGGAACCCCATCCATTTTTCCTCCCAGTCCCACCACCACATTGCGGAGCGCTCTGTCATTCAGATCAAGACATCTCTTCAATATAATCTGTCTGGGATCTATGCCAAGTTCGTTTCCCTGCTGAATGTGATTGTCCAGCAGCGCCGCCAACAGATTGTTGGCCGTAGTAACGGCATGAAAGTCTCCGGTAAAGTGCAGATTCAGATCCTCCATGGGAACCAGTTGGGAATACCCGCCTCCCGCGGCGCCGCCTTTTATGCCGAAGCACGGCCCCAGCGAAGGCTCACGCAGAGCAACCACGGCCCTCTTCCCAAGCCTGCCCATGGCCTGTCCAAGTCCGACGCTGACAGTGGTTTTTCCCTCTCCCGCCGGTGTGGGATTGATAGCCGTAACAAGAATCAGCTTCCCGTCCGGCAGCTCTTTGGTTTTTTTAATATAATCCTCGCTGATCTTTGCCTTATACCTGCCGTATAATTCCAGATCCTCCGCATCCATGCCCAATCCGGCCGCCACATCAGTGATAGGCTTCATAACCGCTTCCTGCGCAATCTGAATATCTGTCTTCATTCTTGTCCCTCCCTGTCCATATTATGGGCATCCGCCGTCAGGCGTATATCCACACCGCTGCTGCGCGCCGTGAATCCGCTTATATTTCCTCCAGCAGACTTTCAAACTGTTCCATACTCATCAAAACTTTTCTCGGCTTCGTTCCCTCTTCCTCTCCTACCACACCATAATCACAGAGCTGATCCATGATCCGTGCGGCCCGGTTAAATCCGATCTTAAACATTCTCTGCAGCATTCCGATAGATGCCTTGTCTTTTTCTATAATAAATTTTCCCGCCTCGGCAAAGAACTCATCCCGGTTGTTTCCCGCATCTCCTCCCGCTCCGGATCCGGTGCTCATGCTTCCCATACTCTGTATCTTTTCTTCTATTTCCACCGCATAGACATTGCCGATGGCCTGGTTTTTCAGGAAATCCACCACATCAGACACCTCTGCGTCCGACACGAATGCTCCCTGCACACGGGCCGGTTTGGCATATCCCTGGGGATAAAACAGCATGTCCCCCTTTCCCAGCAGCTTTTCCGCACCCACCATATCCAGAATGGTCCGGGAATCCACTCCGCTGGACACGCTGAAAGCGACACGGCTGGGCATATTCGCCTTGATCAGGCCGGTGATAACATCCACCGAGGGCCGCTGTGTGGCAATGATCAGATGAATGCCGCACGCCCGGGCAAGCTGTGCCAGACGGCAGACAGACTCTTCCACCTCTCCCGGCGCCACCATCATCAGATCTGCCAACTCGTCTACAATAATCACGATCTGCGGAAGTCTTGGCGGCGCATCCGCCTCCCCTTTCTCCCGCATATTATCTACTTTTTGATTGTATCCTTTCAGATCACGCACATTATATTCGGCAAATTTTTTATATCTGTCCGTCATCTCGGACACGCCCCAGTTCAAAGCCGCGGCGGCCTTTTTGGGATCTGTCACCACCGGAACCAGCAGATGGGGAATCCCGTTATAGACACTGAGTTCCACTACTTTAGGATCTACCATAATCAGTTTCACATCGTCCGGATGGGCTTTATACAAAATACTCATAATCAGCGTATTGATACATACCGATTTACCGGAGCCGGTGGCTCCCGCAATCAACATATGCGGCATTTTGGCGATATCCGCCACCACTACTTTGCCCCCGATATCCTTACCCACCGCAAAAGCAATATTGGATGGAAAATCCCGGAACTCTTTCGATTCCAGAAGATCCCTCAGCGCCACCGGAGAATTTTCCTTGTTCGGCACTTCAATACCGATGGCCGCCTTGCCGGGAATCGGCGCCTCTATACGGATGTCCGTCGCCGCAAGATTCAGCTTTATATCGTCTGTCAGGCCCACGATCTTGCTGACCTTTACCCCAACTTCCGGCTGCAGTTCATATCTTGTCACCGTCGGTCCCTGACTGATATCGGTAATGGATACTTTCACGCCAAAGGTATCCAAAGTATGTTTCAACCGCATGGCGGTATCGTTTAACTCACGGCTGGAATCCACCGATCTTGCCTTTCCTTTCTTCAAACAGGTAATCGGCGGGAATATGTATTTTGCAGGAACTTTTTTCTCCTGAATCTCCATCGTCTGAGCCTGTCCTGCTTCTCCTGATCCGGCGGCTTTTTTACTTTCGGATTTTACACTGTCCGGCACATTTGCCCGGGGCTTTTCCTGCACGCGGGATACTTCCTGCTGTACTTTTCTTTCCGCTTCAGGCGCTCTCTCTGCCGGATAAGGGGCCTCTTCACGGTAAGGCTCTTCAGGATAAGGCTCTTCATGGCAAGGCTCTTCGCCGTAAGATTCCGTACTGTAGAATTCCTCCACGTAGGGTTGCTCATCAAAGGTTTCTTCTCTCTCCGTTTCCTCCTCGGAATAAAATGGCTCCCCTTCATAAGAAATCATATGCGCATCCTTAACCTG
>JAAVAG010000045.1 GCA_014804185.1 Lachnospiraceae bacterium | reverse complement strand
CTGAAAGTCACATTGGGGTGATGATCGTTTCCCGGCAAAGGATCACGAATTGCGGCAGGGTACTGGTTCCCCGGACAGGAACCGCCCATCAGATTGTAGCCGCCGCCCCGCATGACGTAGTTCGTCCCGCAGCGTTCCTGCGTCCACTCCCAGTTGTTCCCGGCGAGGTCATAGATGTTGTTGGCTTTCGCTTCGTCCCACTGACCTGTCAAGCTGCCTCTTGCATCTTCGGAAAAAGAATCGTTGGAGTAATTCCCCCAGCTCGTACTGTCGCTGGAAATCTCCACTTCCGTTTTGCAGCCGGAGTCAATCAGCCATTGGAGCGTGGTGTCCCAGTTGATTCCCCAGGGAAAAAATCCCTGTACCGTGTCGTTGTCCGCGTAAAGCTGCTCACAAATCAGCGTCGTGTCCTGGGGCGAAAACTGCACCCAGATCGTGCCGCTGTCGCCCACGGTGATCCGCTTGCTGACGGGCAGACCGTCGGCACCTTTGCTGGCTTCATACCGACCTATATAAAAGCCGCCGTATTTCTCGACGCTTGCGCCTATAGCCTGATACGTTTCCAATTCTGTTTCATCGGAATAGCTTGACAACGAACCGCCGCCAGAGAAATAGCTGCCGAAGTCATGCACTGAAAGGGGCGTGACTGTCGTCGGCACCCATACAAATTCGCTCTCGTCGGGGCCAATGATAACCAGCCCGGTACGGATTGTCTGCTCATCTTCCTCTGTGGAAACTGTGAACTGCGCCGGTATGACGGCAGTATCACCGTCAGCATCCGTATAGTTACTTTTTTCCGCCGCCGTTTTGCCCGGATAGATAGCAGGCAGTTCCACGTCCGGCTTGTCGGTGCTTGGTTCGGTATCGACTTCCTTGGGGTCTTCGGATTGCGCAGGTTCATCGGGCGTTGAAGCCTCCGGGCTGTTTGTTGTCTCGGGGGGTGGAACTCGTATCATCGTTTGCAGTGTCTGCAGAGCAACCCGCAGGGAAAACTACAGTAAGTACAAGCAGCATAGTAATTATTCTTTTTTTCACTGTGACCGCGCCTCCTATCAACCGTCTAAGCCTATGAGTTTGCTACGCGCATTGGAAAGGCTTTGAATGCGGGTGAGAGAGTAGTGCCTTTCAATATCCGTCACCCTGGCGGTTCTCGTGGGACTCATATACAAATACTTCAAAACCTTGTTCACACCCATGATGATGCTTATTTCGTAGCTTCCTACATAATTATAATGTAGGTTCCTACTAATGTCAATGATATCTTTGTGAATGAGAGGTGAACATTCGATGAATGAAAGTAGCAGTAGGTGGAATGTAGTCTATAGTCTGTCTTTAATTCAAAAAAGGTGGCCGCCACCATTGTTAAATAAGTGGTAGATGTCGCTTTTAAGGCGGGCGCAGGAAATGGCAGACCAGCGGACAAAGAAGAAGCGGACAACAAAGCTCCCTGCTTCCGCAAAAAGCAATGAGGCAGGAAGAATACAGGTAATGGGAAATCAGATTATGATTGAAAAAACAGGGGATCCTCTGTATAATATTCTTAAAAGCAGCGGGGGAGGTGATACCGCTTGGCGGAGCAGGATATTTCAACAAAAGTGATGCTATACCATAATGACGTGTTTTCGGACGTTATAAACGGTTTGATATTTGAGAAGCCTTACATTGATGAAAACAGATTAAAAGATGTGATACCCGAATCAGCGTATGAGGATTTTGACGGCAATCTCCGCTCCATGGAGCGTGACTTGCTAAAGGAGTATGGAGAAGGTGACGAGGCAAATTATTTTGCGATAGCGGAGTTTGGGATCGGCAACCAGACCACGGTTGACCCGACAATTCCTGTCCGGGTAATGGGATATGATTATACCGTGTATAAGCGCCAGCTTGACGAGTATAATAACAAAAAGAGAAACTTGTACCGGCTGTTGAAGGATGCACAGGAAATTGGAAGTGCAGAGTTAGTAAAGCGGATACAGACGGACATTGAGAAACTTGGAGATTTCAGGCTTGTGCCAGTGATTACGATTATCCTGAACTTTTCCCGGACAAGGTGGAGCAAAGCGAGGTCACTAAAAGAACTTGTACCAGCAAACCATTCTTCGAATGGCTTTGGTATCGCAGAGATTACGGATCACATGAAAGATTATGATGTGGAGATATTTGATGTACTGTATCTGGACGAGGCAACCAGGAGCAGATTTACCAGTGATTTTAGGGATGTTGTGACGGTGCTTTCCGAGGGCAAAATTGATAAGAGGCATGATTTTAGAAAGTTAAAGTATCCGGTGGATGCATTGGATATGATTTATGCTTATACAAAGGATGAGCGTTATCGAAACATCAGGAATGAAGTCATCAAAAAAGAGATGAAAGGCGAGGTGATCAGCATGAGTGAGTTTTTAGATGAACTTGAGAAAAACAAAACAATTGAGATAGCAAGGAAGATGTATCAAGATGATAAAAATAAAGCAATAGCAATATCAATTATCAAACATGGTTTAGATATTTCAACAGAAGAAGCACAAGAAATTTTTGATACGGAGGTTTTGGGTGCAGCCTTGGCATAAAATGCCCCACAAATTTCATAAGGCAGAGTCATAGACTATTTTATTGAATAATTTTCGATAAAATGGTCTTTTTTAATTTTGGAACGCCTGTGGAACCGTAGTGGAACAGATGGGGAACCCGCGCGGTTTATAATGGGCCAAAAGGCAGTAAAGGGCCGCACAAATTTTAAGGAGGCAAAAGATCATGGTATTTGAAACAATTGCAAAGGTTATCGCAGACAGAACAGGCTGTAATGCCGAAGACATCCGCAGGGAGAGCACATTTACGGAACTGGGTATAGATTCACTTGACACTGTGGAACTGCTCATGAATCTGGAGGATGAACTGGGCATTGAAATCGAACTGGACCAGAAAGTGGAGACAGTGGGAGACCTGACAGAGTTTGTAGAAAGTAAAATGGGTTGCTAATATGATCAGATCAAAGATATGTGAGACGCTGGGCATCCGGTATCCGGTCTTTCAGGGAGGCATGGCATGGATCGCGGACGGCAGGCTGGCAGCCGCCGTTTCGGAGGGCGGAGGTCTGGGAATCGTGGCATCGGGAAATGCCCCTGCGGAGCATGTCCGGGAGCAGATCCGGATTGCCAGATCGCTCACGGATAAGCCCATAGGGGTCAATATTATGCTGATGAGCCCGTTTGCAGATGAAGTTGCCGCATGTGTGACGGAGGAGAAAGCGGATGTGGTGACGACAGGGGCGGGAAATCCGTCCAAATATATGGAGAAGTGGAAAGCGTCGGGCATTCATGTGATACCGGTGGTGGCCTCCGTGGCGATGGCGAAATGGATGACCCGGCTGGGAGCCTCCGCACTGATCGCCGAGGGAGGCGAGAGCGGGGGACATGTGGGGGAACTGACCACTATGGTACTTGTCCCGCAGATCTGCGATGCCACTGACCTGCCTGTGATAGCGGCGGGAGGGATCGCGGACGGCCGCGGCGTGGCGGCCGCTTTTATGCTGGGGGCATGCGGCGTGCAGATGGGCACGCGCTTTTTAAGCGCGGAGGAATGCACTATACATTCCAATTACAGAGAAAAAATACTGAAAGCCACCGATCTGTGCACCATGGTCACGGGCAAGCGGCTGGGACATCCGGTGCGGAGCCTGCGCACACAGTTTGCACGGGAGTATGCACAGGCGGAGTACGGCGGCGCATCCGACGAGGAACTGGAGGAACTGGGCAGAGGCGCGCTGCGTCTGGCCGTTCAGGAGGGGGATTTGAAAAAAGGATGTTTTCTGGCGGGGCAGTGCGCGGCTATGGTAAAGCGGGTGCAGCCTGCGGCCGAGATCGTCCGGGAAGTGATGGAAGAGGCGGAGCCGATTCTGATGAGGGCATCGTCATGGGTAAAATAGCGTTTGTTTTTTCCGGCCAGGGAGATCAGTATCCCGGCATGGGAAAAGAATTGTATGACAGATATCCGGCGGCCGCAGCTATGTTTCGAAGGTTTGACGAGATACGTCCGGATACGTCATGGCAGTGTTTTTACGGCTCCCCGGAGCAGCTTCGGGAAACAGTCAATACACAGCCGTGTCTCTACGCCATGGAACTGGCGGCAGCGGCGGTGCTGCGCAGTGCGGGGATAGAACCTGCGGCAGCGGCGGGTTTTTCGCTGGGAGAACTGGCGGCCTGCGCAGCGGCGGGCATTGTGGATGCAGCGGCGGGCTTTCGCCTGGTGTGCCGACGCGGGGAACTGATGCAGCGGGAGGCTGAAAAGCACGATACCTCCATGGCCGCGGTGATGAAGCTACAGCAGGGCGCGCTGGAGCGGCTGTGTCAGATCTATCAGCATGTCTGGCCGGTAAATTATAACTGCCCGGGGCAGATCACAGTGGCGGGAGACGCGGAGGAGATGCGGCGTTTTCTGGCGGATGTGAAAGAAGCGGGAGGCAGGGCGGTGCCGCTGAAAGTGAGCGCGGCTTTTCACTCGCCTTATATGAACGCGGCGGCGGAGGCCTTTGGAGAGGAACTGAAAGCGGTGGAATTTCAGAAAGGCGTCATACCGGTTTATTCCGATATGACCGCAGAACCTTACGGGGATGATGCCGGGCGGCTGCTGGCCGGGCAGATCTGCAGTCCTGTCCGCTGGGAGGACGTGATCCGCGGCATGACGGCGGACGGTATTGACACTTTTATTGAGATAGGACCGGGGAAGACACTGGCAAATATGATCCGGCGGATCGTGCCGGAAGCCGATGTCCGCACCGTTTCCGATATGGATCCCGACGTGCTTTCCGGGATCAAACAACGGACACCACGCTCCGCGAACTGACCTTATGTTAATGAAAGACAGGGAGAAAATATGCTGAAAAATAAAGTTGCGCTGGTCACGGGCGCTTCCCGGGGAATCGGGGAGGCGGCAGCATATAAGCTGGCCTCTCAGGGAGCGGATATCGCCGTGATCTATGCGGAAAATGTGGAGGCTGCAGAGAGGGTCGCCTGCAGATGCCGGGAGGAGTACGGCGTGAGAGCCGGAGCCTACCGCTGTGATGTGGCGGACTTTGAGCAGACAAAAGAGACCGTGGCCCGGGTCAGAGAGGACTTCGGGACAATACATATTCTGGTGAACAACGCGGGCATCACAAAGGACGGACTTCTGGCCGCAATGAAAGAGGAGGACTTTGACCGGGTGCTGGATACGAACCTGAAAGGGGCGTTTCATATGATGCGGCACTGCACCGGTATCTTTCTGCGGAACCGTGAGGGATGCATCATCAATATCAGTTCCGTGTCGGGACTGTGCGGCAATGCGGGACAGTGCAATTATGCGGCGTCCAAGGCCGGGCTGATCGGTCTGACCAAATCCGCCGCCAAGGAACTGGCCTCCCGCGGGATCCGGTGCAATGCGGTGGCGCCGGGATTTATACGGACGGAGATGACAAAACAGCAGGCGGAGAACCCGCTGCTGGATGCGGTGCCCATGAAGCGGATGGGCACGCCGGAGGATGTGGCGGACGCGGTAGCCTATCTGGCCGGAGCGGATTATGTGACCGGAGAGGTGCTGCGGGTGGACGGCGGCATTGCGATGTGAGGAAAAGTGAAAACGGAGAAAGGCATGGACAGGATGATGGAGAAACAAAGAAGAGTCGTTGTCACCGGCATGGGGGCGGTCACGCCTGTGGGAGGCAATGTGCAGGAAAGCTGGGAGAATCTTACGGCGGGAAAAAACGGGATTTGTCCCATTACCTTTTTTGACACTTCGGAATATAAAGCGAAGCTGGCGGCCGAGGTAAAGGGGTTTGATCCCATGGATTATATGGAGAGGATGGAGATGCTCCGCTCGGACCGCTATACCCATCTGGCGGTGGCGGCAGCAAGCCAGGCGGTTATGGAAAGCGAAATCGTGGGAAAGGTGGTTCCGGAGCGGTTTGGCGTCTGCTTCGGCGCGGGTATCGGCGGGATCGGAACCTTTGAGTCCGAGCACACCAAGCTGATGGAGAAAGGACCCAGGCGGGTGTCCCCGTTTTTTGTACCTATGATGATTCCCAATATGGCGGCGGGTATGATCGCCATCCGTTTTGACTGCCGCGGCTCGGTTATGCCTGCGGTGACTGCCTGTGCCTCCGGCTCCAATGCCATCGGCGAGGCTGTGAGGATGATCCGCCATGGGTATGCGGACGCGGTGATCGCAGGCGGCGCGGAGGCTTCCGTCACGCCATCGGCAGTAGCGGGATTTGTGAATATGCAGGCATTGTCCGTCTCGGAGGATGCGGACGCTGCATCGCTTCCCTTTGACAGACGCCGGAGCGGGTTCGTCATCGGGGAAGGCGCTGCGGCGCTGGTTCTGGAAGAGTACGAACATGCCAGGGAAAGAGGCGCGCAAATCTACGGGGAGATCTGCGGTTACGGGTCTACCTGCGACGCCTACCATATCACCTCCCCTCACCCGGAGGCCAGAGGCGCGGCGCAGGCCATGAAAAATGCCATGGCGGAAGCGGGATATACGGCGGGGGAAAAAGTGTATATCAATGCCCATGGCACGGGGACACCCATGAACGACAGCACGGAGACCCTTGCCATAAAGGCGGCGCTGGGGGAGGAGGCCGCAAAAGCGGCCTATATCAGTTCCACCAAATCCATGACAGGGCATATGCTGGGAGCGGCGGGCGCGCTGGAGGCCATAGTATGTGTGCTGGCGCTGCGCGACGGGATCCTTCCGCCCACCATTCATCTGGAAGAGCCTGATCCGGCCTGTGATCTGAATTATGTGCCGGGAAGGGCCGTGCATGCGGACATTGATCTGGCGCTTTCCAATTCCCTGGGTTTCGGAGGACATAATGCGTGTCTTGCATTCAGAAAGGACGGTTTTGAGCATGAATGAGACGGATATTCGAAAATATGCGGGGCTGATGGAAGAACTGGGACTGACCGGACTGGAGATCACGGAGGGCGACAAAGTCGTGCGTCTGGAGCGATCTGCCCATGCGGTGATAAAGGAGCAGGAAACTTTCGTGCGGCAGGAGAACGCGGGGGAGGATGGCGGCGATTATGTCAGCGTTACTTCGCCCATCATAGGAGTGTTTTATGCGGCGCCGGCTGAAAATGCGGACCCCTTTGTGGCGGTGGGCGACCGGGTGGAGCCGGGCAGCGTCCTCTGCGTTATAGAGGCCATGAAACTGATGAATGAGATCCGGGCGGAAAGCGGCGGTGTGATTGAAAAGATCTGTGCGACAAACGGTCAGGTTGTGGAATACGGCACCGAACTGTTCCGGATCAGGAGATAGTGTGAAAGGTATGGTATGCAAATGGAAAGAGAAGAGATCAAGGAAATTCTGCCCCACAGGGACAATATGCTGCTTCTGGATGAGGTGAAAAGCGAAAACGGGACTGCTATCGGGCACTATACGGTGCGGGGCGATGAATTTTTTCTGAAAGAACATTTTCCGGGCAATCATATTGTGCCGGGGGTGATTCTCTGTGAGATTCTTGCGCAGTCTGCCTGCATTCTGCTGAAAGATGAGATCACCGGCGGAAAGCTTCCGGTCTATACCGGTATGGACCGGGTGAGATTCCGGGAGCAGGTGCGCCCGGGCGATACCATTGAGACCAGATGCAGTATAAAGAAAGCGAAAGGACCGTTTTATTTTGCGGAGGGGACTGCCAGTGTGGGCGGAAAGGTCTGCATGTCCGCAGAATTTTCCTTTGCCATTGTGGAGGGATAGCATGTTTTCAAAAATACTCATTGCCAACCGGGGAGAGATTGCCGTGAGAATTATCAGGGCATGCAAGGAAATGGGCGTTTCCACGGTGGCCGTATATTCCCAGGCGGACAAAAACGCCCTGCATGTGGCGCTGGCGGACGAGAGTTACTGTATCGGTTCGGCGGAGGCCTCCGAAAGCTATCTGCAGGAGGAGAGGATTGTCAGCGCCGCTGTGCTGGCGGGGGCGCAGGCCGTCCATCCGGGCTATGGCTTTTTGTCCGAAAATGCGCATTTTGCACGGCTTTGCAGAAAAAACGGCCTGGTGTTTATCGGGCCGGGACAGAGCAGTATGGAGGCGCTGAGCGACAAGGCGCAGACCAAAAAACTTATGGCCCGGGCCGGGCTGCGCGTGATCCCGGGAACGGACGCGCTGGCATCGGGCGAGGAGGCAAAGCAGGCCGCCGCGAAGATCGGCTACCCGGTTATGCTCAAGGCATGCGGGGGCGGCGGAGGGCGCGGAATCCGCAGGATTCTTGGCGAAGAGGAGATGGACGAAGCTTTTCTGCAGGCTTCCGCAGAGGCGGAGAGCGTTTTTGGAGACGGCTCGGTCTATTTGGAAAAATGTATTTTTCCGGCGCGCCACGTGGAACTGCAGATCATGGCGGACGAGGCCGGAAACGCCGTATGCCTGGGGGAAAGGGACTGTTCTCTCCAGCGAAGAAATCAGAAACTCATCGAGGAGGCGCCCTCCCCGGCGGTGCATGCACAGCAGAGACACCAAATAATGGAACAGGCGGTTCAGGCGGTAAAAAAAGTGGGCTATACCGGTGTGGGCACATTGGAATTTCTATTGGACGGGGAAGGGAATTTCTGGTTTATGGAAATGAATATCCGGCTTCAGGTGGAGCATTGTGTGACGGAAATGCTCACCGGCATAGACCTGGTGAAATGGCAGATCCGCATTGCGGCGGGGATTCCCATTCATTACCGGCAGGAGGATATCCCGCTGGAGGGTTCGGCCATAGAATGCCGGATTAACGCCGGAAACTGCGGCAAACTGCATCTGCTGCATGTGCCCGGAGGTCCCTTTGTGCGCTTTGACACCTCTCTTGTAGCGGGAACGGAGGTTACACCTTACTATGATTCCCTGCTGGGGAAGCTGATCGTGCATGCAGGGACGAGGGCGGAGGCTCTGCGCAAGATGCGAGCCGCGCTGTGCGAACTGGTAATCGACGGAATACAGACCAATATAGAGGAGCAGCTTCGGATCATAGCGGACGAGCGGTTTGTGTCTGGGGAATATGATCTGACGTTTATGGGAAACAGATAAGTTTCCTGTAAAACCGGTATGTGGGCGCGGAGCAGGGAGGATAAAAATGGCGCTGTTGAATTTTTTAAAACCCAAAAATCAACTGGAGGAGGGCGGGCGCACGGCTGCGCCGGTGCAGCGGGACGAGGGCGAGCCCGAAAAGAACTGTCCCAACTGTCATAAAGATATCCCGCTGAGCAGACTGTGGGCGAATCAGCTGGTCTGTCCATGCGGATATCATTTTCGGATGAAAGCCCGTCAGCGCATTCATATGGCGGCGGACAAGGGAACTTTTGCGGAACTTTACCCGGAAATAAAATCCGGAGATCCGCTGGAATTCCCGGGATATCAGGAAAAACTGGATACTGCCTGCGCAGCAAGCGGAGAGGGGGAGGCCGTTGTCTGCGGCACGGCGCAGATCGGCGGATACGGCTGCTGTATCTTTGCCATGGAGGCCTATTTTATGATGGGCAGCATGGGCAGCGCCGTGGGGGAAAAGATTACCCTGCTGTTTGAGTATGCCATTGCGCATCATCTTCCCGTGATCGGCTATATTGTTTCCGGCGGGGCGAGAATGCAGGAGGGACTGCTGTCGCTGATGCAGATGGCAAAGACCAGTGCGGCGGTGAAGCGCCACAGCGATGCGGGACTGCTCTACATTGCCGTACTGACCAATCCCACCACTGGAGGCGTGACCGCCAGCTTTGCCATGGAAGCGGACATTATTCTGGCGGAGCCGGGAGCCACCATTGGATTTGCGGGTCCCAGAGTGATCGAACAGACCACCGGAAAATCTCTGCCAAAAGGGTTTCAGAAAGCGGAGTTCGTGCAGCAGCACGGATTTATAGACGCCATCGCCGGGCGCAGGGAGCAGAAAAAGCTGTTTGAGCAGCTTCTGCGCATGCACGCGCATTAAGGACGGATGCAGCAGAGCAGGGAGGAACAAAATGAGTCAGGATGCCTATAGAAAAGTCAGGCTTGCCCGGGATAACGGCAGGCCCACCGGGGTGGACTATATCAAAAATATCTTTCAGGACTTTGTAGAATTTCATGGAGACCGGCGTTTTGGCGACGATGCCGCCGTCGTGGGCGGCATTGCCCTTTTGAATGACAGTCCGGTGACTGTGATTGCAACCGAAAAGGGGCATTCGGTGAAAGAGCGTGCCATGCGCGGTTTTGGAGCCCCGTCCCCTGAGGGATACAGAAAGGCGCTGCGGCTGATGAAGCAGGCGGAAAAGTTTGGCCGCCCCATTGTGTGCTTTGTGGACACATCCGGGGCGCAGTGCGGAATCGGCGCGGAGGAGCGGGGACAGGGACAGGCCATAGCGGAAAATCTGATGGAAATGAGCACCCTCTGCGTACCGGTTATCTCTATTCTGATCGGTGAGGGTGGGAGCGGCGGCGCTCTGGCGCTGGCCGTGGCAGATCGGGTGTGGATGCTGCGGGGAGCGGTCTATTCGGTCATATCGCCGGAAGGATGCGCCAGTATTCTGTGGAAGGATTCCGCCAGGGCGCCGGAGGCGGCATCCTGTCTGAAACTGACGGCTGAGGACGCAAAAGCGCTTGGTGTCGTTGACCGCGTTTTGTCGGAGAAAGATCTGGGGGAATCAGAGTTTTATGACCGCATCAGGACGCTTCTGGAAAAGGAAATCAGGAAGCTTTCCGCGGAACCGGAGCTGATTCAGAAGCGTTATGACCGGTTCAGAAAGATGGGGATCCGGGGAAAGGAAGAAAAGCCATGAGCATTTACAGGAGATTCTGCAGGGAAATAACGGACAGGGACGGCAATCCGGAGAGCATTCGGCTGGAATATCCCGAAAATTTCAATTTCGGATACGATGTGGTAGATGCGGTTGCGGACGAGACGCCTGAAAAAAAAGCGCTTGTATGGT
>JAAVAG010000044.1 GCA_014804185.1 Lachnospiraceae bacterium | reverse complement strand
TGACATAAAGCTTTCCGTACAGACGGTCCGTCTCCTGATGATGGCTGTGGCCGCCCAGAAGATATTTTGTCTCCAGCGCCCTCATACACCTGTCTTTCAGTCCCGGTTCCTCGGTAAAATTCCCCCTGCTCCGGTCCGGAATTCCATGGCAGATCGTCAGAGTCGGATACCCTTCTATTTCTACGGTGTCACATATTTTCAAGCTCTCAAAAAACGCAATATCCCCCTCGGTTATATGCTGCGCCGTATAATACAGCAGGCCGTTGGAGGAGGATGGTTTCCAGCCCTGGGGCTCGTGAAAATTGCGGATCAGATATTCCTCCCTGTTTCCTTTCACAAGATAACAGGGGTACTTTTCCATCATGTCATACAATAATCCCAAAGTCCGCTGGGGATAAGGACTGTCCGTCACATAATCTCCCAGGCCGATAATTCCATCCGGCTCCAGCTGCCGCGCAAATTCCAAAAACGCCTCGAACGCCTTATAATTTCCATGTATATCGCTGATTACCGCCAGTTTCATCTCTACTCTCTCTCGTTTTGCACTTTACGAACGGTAAAATTGTTTCAGCAGTCCCTCCGTCAGATAATCCGCCAGTTCCAGAATCTGCTTTTCTCCCTCGTCAAAGATCCCCACTGCCTCATCATATTCCTGATTGATCGACGCCGTCAGCTGCTGTTTCAGCATTTCCAGGTGCTGCGTCAGCGCTCTGTGCAGTTCGTCATAGGAATAATCCGTGTTGATGCTGCTCAGCAGCTTTGCGATCTGATCCGCATTCTGATACCACTGGCGCTCCAGCTCATCAGCAGCCTGCACGCCGCCCTCTTTCGTCGCCCGTATGATCTCCCCGCCGATCCGCGTATGCTCCTCCAGCAGCTGTCTCAGCTGTGCCACAATGGCCTTGTCATAAAACCTGTCAAAAACATCCGCGATCCCCGCCGGTGTCCGCATAAGTCTTTTTTCTGTCGCTTCCTGATCTTTCAGATCATTCAGCAGACTGGTCATCAGCATCCTGGTCCAATAGACATGCTGCTGCCAGGCTTTCCTCATATCATTGTTTACTTCCACTTCATCTCTCTGCGCGGTATTCTGATCCTGTCCGCTGCAGATGGACAGCCGGGTTCCCACCTGCAGATTGTAGGGATCCACGCCCGGATTGCGCAGAATGATCTCCGGGATTGTTGTCTGATAGCGCTGTGCCAGCCGGTAGAAGCTGTCCCCGGGCTGCACAATATGAACGATTGTTTTACAAAAAGGCATTTCCTATCCCCTTGCAGCATACCATAAAAATCACTGTATCATATGCTTCGGCGCAGAAAATGGTTCCCTTTTTACCGCTCCTATGATCTCATCATACAGCTCCAGTCCAAAGCTGGTCAGCTGGGGCTCGCGCTCGACCATCTTGTATGTGCGCCGCCCGTTTTCCATACGCTGTGCGCTGAGGAATGCCGCATGCCCCGCCCAGTCCTCCCGCTCCTCATAAACGCGCTGGGCAAAAGAGAGCAGGTGGGTCACCATCAGAACCTTTACCCCCGATTCCGTCAGCGCCCTGATGACGTCATACGCAATAACAGATCCCTCTTTCTCCGTTGTCGTGGCAAAGGATTCATTCAAAAGCACCAGGGAATTTTCCCCCAACCGGCTCACGATTTGATCCATGCGTCTCAGTTCCTCATCCAGCCGCCCGCTGTTCATGGCGCTGTCCTCACGTCTGGTAAAATGCGTAAAAAACGACGGATAGATACCGCTCTCATAACTCTCCGCCGCCACGGGCAGTCCGCACTGCAGCATAATCTGCGCGATCCCGATACTCCTCAGGAAAGTGGATTTGCCGCCCTGATTGGCGCCGGTGACCAGCAGAAGACTTCTGCCGTCTATCTCACAGGTATTCCCCACCGGATTCATGTGCTGCGCCAGGCCCATGACCACCTCTTTCAATTCCCGAAAGTGCAGGGTATTCCCCGTCCCTACCGTCGGAAAACAGCTTCCGATCTCAAACCGCTCCATGAAATGCTTTAAATTGACCGCGCCGCGGTAAAACGCCGCCTGCAGCCGCAGCTGGTCGAAAAATCCGCTGAACGCATCCAGAAACGGCTCACAGCACAGGATGATATGACGCACCACCTCAAATTCCAGCTGCCCCGCCTGCTCCAGCAGTGCCGTATCCGTGCGGATGGAAAAGGCGGCCTTTGTGTGCTGATTCACATAATCCTGCACGCGCACAATCATGCTGTTCGCATTCCGGTGGCGTCTGGCCTGGGTGGATACCTCCCCCAGCTTAAATCCGCCCAGCTTAAACCCGTCCCCAAGGCTGCATCCGATCACCATTCTCGGCTTATCTACAAACCCCGTCGAACCTGCTTTGCTCTTTTCCCCTTCCTCCCCGTTGGCATGGGCATAAAATAAAACATCCTGCAATATACGCTCCATATTCTTCTCAGTCTCATCGGAAAACTCTCCGCACAGTCTCTCATAAAACGCCTGAAAGCCCGCGGACTGCAGATTTGCCCGGTACTGATCAAACAATCCTTTCAGCCGCTTTAAACTTTTTACAAACAACTGCAGCACATAGATTTCCGTAACCAGGCTTCTGGGAGAATTGCGGGTTCCCCTCTTTGCGCCCACGTTCCGTCCGATCCTGTCCCACTCCGTCAGAATCTGCGTGGACAGATCATACAGATCACAGATAAATTCTTCCCGGGCATAGCAGTCTTTCAGAATCTCCTGACGGTATACGATCTCTTCCCGGGACATAAGCGGGACCAGCATCACCTTTTTCATGACGTCCTCCAGAAAAGGATCTGCCTCTCCCACGGATTTCACCTTGCTTTCCTCTTTTTCAATCTCCTTTGCCGACGCGCCAAAAAGCGTCCTCAATCCCAAATCCTGCGCAATGGCACGTTCATCCGTATAACGCCCGGTATTTTCCCACTCTCTGTGTGGATAGAGCAGATATGCTTTCATGACCCGCACCTCTCTTTCAGCTGTTTGTAGGTCAGCCCATGCTTTTCCGCCAGAGCGGCTGCACCGGCGCTGTCCCCGGCCTCGCTCCGGGCGATTTTAAAAGTATGCCTGCCCTGTTCATCCAGCATCGCCCGCAGGCTTACCACCTGCGGATGCGCCTGGGCCAGTTCCCGCAGATGCGTGACGTAGATCCCTCTGCAGCCCAGTTCTATAAAGTGTTCCAACACCCGCTTTCCCATCATACAGGCGTCATAATTCGCAGCGGTGGTAAACAGTTCATTGAGGATGACAAAAGCCTCTCTCTGCACACCGTGGACCGTATCCATCATGGGCGCCAGGCGCATCAGTTCCTCTTTCAGTCTGCCCCGCCCCGTCTCCACACTCTCCTCCACGGAAAAGTGCGTCATAATGGTCGAAAAGTTCTGCACTCTTGCGGAGATTGCAGGAACATCCAGTCCCATCTTGGTAAAATAGACAAGCTGTCCAAGGCTTCTGGCAAACGTCGTTTTACCGCCCTGATTGGGACCCGTCAGAACAAAAAACAACTCACCCGGTCTGTAAACCAGGTCATTGCTCACGATATCCTCCCGCCTTACACCCTCCGCACATGCCAGCGCCAGATCATACAATCCCTGGGCCTCCGTCTCCTCCCGGCTCACGGCGGGTGCGGCAAACGAATATCCCTTTTCTCTCATCTTCTGCTCAAAGCGATAAAAGGAAAGATAATATCGGATCTCGGATGCAAACCGGATTAAAGTATCCGATGCGTATTCCGCATAATCTTTATAAAACGCCTCCACCTTTTCAAAAAACTCAGGGTTCCTTTTGCGAAAAGATTTAAGCAGTTCCTGCTCCAATTCCGTCAGCTTGCCGATGGCTCCAAAGGGACTTTTCATCCGTCTGCCCTGCCCCGGAAAGCATGCCTCCAGAAAGTCGTCATAGCCGCTTCCCGTCTCCTCCTGCACCACCCAGATTCTGTCGTTTTCATAGGTCAGCGTCAGCCGGAACGCCCCCATCTCTGTGAGGATCCCGTCAGCCTGCTCCGACATCCTCACAAACCGCTCCGAGGCCGTGTACTCCTGCAGATACTCCCGCAGCGCCAGCATTCCCTCCGATTGCAGCGCCGCCCGCCCCAGCGTCTGGTCAAGCTGCCGAAAAGCGCTGCAGTAACAATCCGCCTCCCGCACATGCCATATCGCTTTCTGAAGTTTTTCTGTCACTTCTTCTTTCTGCCCATAAGCATCCCGTCTCTCTTTCATCTTCTCCGTAAAGGCACACAATGCCTCATAGAGCCCGTCCTGTCTGATATCCGCAAATACCGCCCTACGGTAGTCCTCACACGCAGCGTCGGCAGGCAGATAGTAATACATGGACGACACATTTTCCCCCCAGTACAGACTGATCCTGTCAATGACCTGATACAGATTCAGATCCAGCAGAAAAGCCGGACGAATCTCATCCTTATGAGGATTTTCTTTCCTGTCCAGAATACTCTCAAATTTCATCCTGCTCCTCCTGTATCTTCATCACATACCTCTGCACGTTCTCTCCTGATATAACAATTCTAACACAGAATCAGTCTCTTGTAAAATGCGGATGCGATAGCAGACGCAAGAGCGCGTAAGCGCAAATTTTGCGAATGCAGGAATTGGTTGGATGCTTTTTCGAGCATCCAACCGCACAGGTGGAATTACTTTTAGATCCGGAAAATATTAAATGATTGAATTGCAATGGCAAATGCGTTACAATAGCAGCAGAGGAGATGATTGCTATGGAAAAGACAGCTACACTAAATTTGAGAGTAAATCCAACTGTAAAACAGCGGGCAGAGACTGTGTTGGCACAATTAGGAATACCTATGTCAACAGCTATTGATATGTATCTTAATCAAATATCTTTGACCGGAGGAATCCCCTTTGCAGTAACACTGCCAAAAACTTCTCCTGAAGTCAATGCAGATTTAATGAATGTTGCTGAAATTCATGCCAGGCTGCAGGAAGGTTATGAAGATATAGAAGAGGGCAAAGTACAAGATGCGGCGTCTGCATTTGCAAAGTTCAGGGAGAATCACTGACATGAAACAATATACCGTGCAGATTACAGATAAGGCATTGGCAGATATGGAAAAAATTTATGATTATATTGCCATACAGCTTCAGGCACCTGAAAATGCTATGGGACAGTATAATCGAATTGCCAAAACTATTGAAAAACTGGATGTGTTTCCAGAACGTGTCAGAATTATGGAATCTGAACCAGAGCGTACAATGGGCTTAAGGCAATTGCCCATAGACAATTATTCTGTGTTTTATGTAGTCAAAGAAGAACGAGTAATTGTCACCAGAGTTCTTTATAGCGCTTCTGATATCGGCAGGCGATTATTGGAGAGTTAGAGAACGATTTAAAAGCTTGACCCGGCGTCAAGGTCAAGCTTTTTTAAAATTATTCTTATTTTACAGACTCTCCGTAAACCTGTCAAAAGCCTGCTGTCCCTCCGGTGTGCGTTTGTAAACGCCCGCGTCTTCCAGCACTCTCATAAACACCAGGCCGATCTCATCTTCCACGATCTTGTCGATATTGGAGGCATTGATGCTGTCGTACTTTTTGGAGAACTGATCTACCCAGTCCGCATGTTTTGCCAGCGTTTCGTCGGCGCGGATATCGCTCCCGCTCAGAATCGCTTTTTTCAGCCCCGCCATCTCCTCCTTGAGACGGGCGGGCAGCACGGCCAGACCCATCACTTCGATGAGGCCGATATTTTCTTTTTTGATATGATGCAGATCCGCATGGGGATGATATACGCCCAGAGGATGCTCCTGTGTGGTGATATTGTTCCGCAGCACCAGATCCAGTTCAAATACTTCCCCCCGTTTCCGGGCGATGGGCGTGATGGTGTTATGCGGCTCCCCGTCCGTCTCGGCAAAAATAAAGGCGCGCTCATCCGTATAGCCCCTCCACTTCTCCAGGATTCTGTCCGCCAGCGCGATGATCCTGTCCGTATCCGGGCCGCTCAGACGGATCACTGACATGGGCCACTTTACCACTCCCGCCTGCACATCCGCAAAGCTATTCACCACAAACGTCCTCTCCAGCGGCGCTTTTGCCATGGCAAACTCATAGTGGCCGCCCTGGAAATGGTCGTGGCTGAGGATGGAGCCTCCCACGATAGGAAGATCCGCATTGGATCCCACAAAATAATGGGGAAACTGCTTCACGAAGTCAAACAGCTTGCAGAATGTATCGTGCTCGATCTTCATGGGAATATGCTGTCTGTTAAAGACGATACAGTGCTCGTTATAATATACATAGGGTGAATATTGAAATCCCCATTCACTGCCGTTTATCGTCACC
>JAAVAG010000043.1 GCA_014804185.1 Lachnospiraceae bacterium | reverse complement strand
GCCATAAGAGCCTCAAAAGTCGGAAGGTCTTTCGGAAAATCGAAAGCGAAAGCCGGAACAGACATCAACAGTGAGAGTGTCAGCAGTGCAAAAGTTTTCATTTTCCCCAGTTGAATAAGTCCGTATATTCTTTGATAATCGCATCAGATATTACCCACTTGTCGAATTTGGTGTTGGTTGCAATACCATTCCAGGACAACACAAGACCGTTTACCTGATTTTTCATCACCATCACATTAGCCCAGCCCTCCGGGTCAATGGCGAAAAAGAGGTCATTCATAGTGGCGTACTGAGCCATAGCCATCATACCCTGAATCTTGTAGCGTATGCTCATAAGGTCGGAGTAGATGCGGTTGGCAAGTGTCAGACGCTCGTACCTGTCAAGGAGATTGTAGCCGTCGCTTTTCTTTTCGGAAGTCGCCTGTCCTTTCAGCGGATTCTCTATCCTGGCATTGTTCACGATATTCACGAAATCCCCCACAAGCTGCTGCGTCTGTGTCACCACATTGGCAAGCTCATTGAGGCAAAGAACCTTATTGGCGAACTTCGCCTTGTTCACCACCTTGACCAGTTCCGGAACATCAAGCACTATATCGAGGGCGCAACGTCCTATCTCGGTATAATACTTGCTCTCGGTGCCGAACCCTGAGATATTTTCCATCGTTACCTTGTAAAGTTCCTTGATGGTGGCCATGCTGACGGTGTACTGCTCCAACTTGTTCTGCTTGGAGGCAATGGAGTCAAGACGCTTGTTGTGTTCTCCTTCGATAGCTTTTTGTGTGGCAAGATTCTGACCCACAGCCTCTATACAATAGGGGTCTATCACCACACGGTATTGTGCGTTTGCTGAAACAGCAAATACGGAGAAAATAAACAGTATGAGGTTTCTGAACATTACCATAATTGCATTACTTTCTGTTTTTGGTTTACCTTTCTTGCGAAATCAAGATACTTGCCGATACCGGCCTTCTTTCTGTCAATCTCGATATGGGTTATAGCCTCCTGCATGGTGCCGTAATGACGGAGATATATCTTCAATGCCTCTTTTTCAGCCCGTTCTGTTGTGTACGCCCAGTAACATTCCGGCGGTTCCTCGACACCGAACACATCGGAGTTCTGTCCGCGACAGATCCAGACTTCCTTGAAATAGTTGCGGTTGTCGTGGTTGTTGAGCGCGTTTATCGTGAAGATCTGCTGCTTCTGAATGGGGGTAAGACCGAGAATGGCTGAAATATCATCGTAGCGGTCCTTGAACTTCGACTGGTCGAGAAGTATCTTGACATCTGAGTTATTGATGATTGCCTCCTTGACAATGGGTGAGTCTATCACGTCGTTGAGTTCCTGGGTTACGACACCGGCAATTCCGTGGAACTTGCGGACGGTCTTATACAGGAATTTGATATATTCCGCCATTGTAGGCGAGGCGATTGCTTTCCACGCTTCTTCGATAATCAGTGCCTTACGTCCTTTCTTGATTCGCATCTTCTGTAAGAAGACATCCATAATTATCAGGACGACAATAGGGAAAAGAACGGGGTCGTCCTTAATCTTGTCAATCTCGAAGACGATGAAACGCTCATCGAACAGGTTGGCATCGAGGTCTGAATTGAGGGTCATCTCCAGCTCACCGCCACGATAGAACTGCTTGAGAATTGCCGCAAAGTCGCGTATGTCGAAATGCACCTTTTCAAGAGAGGTTATCTGCGGAATTCGTTCAAGGGCAAATTCATAATAGCTGTTGAAAGACAGTTCAGGGACTTTGAGGCGCCGTTTCTGGTCCTCGATATGGTCTATCTGCTTGTCAATCTTTATCAGCATGGAATTTTCGTGCAGCTCCTTTTTGTAGCGTTCCAGCATGACGGCTGCTTTCTCCTTCTCCGCCTCGGTCGCTGCCGCGTCAGTGAGCATGGCCCGGAATGTCCGGCACTGTCGGAGTATCTTGTACCTGCGTTCCTCTGCCGGTATGATGAGCGCGTGGCTCTCTATTTTCGGAGGCTCGCGGTTTATCTGTTCCTCTATGTCCTCCATGTCGTGCGCATACTGGTCGTAGTCGTCCTCCATCTTGGCGTCCACAAGCAGTTTGCGGCGCAGTCCCTCACGTTCATCGTCTGTGAATTTGTCGAAAGGATGAAAATATGCTTCGTAATACTCCACGATTGTCTGGTTCACGAGCATATCCTCAATCTTTGAGGGGGCTTCGTTACCTTTGAAGATCAGAAATATCAAGGATTTAAGGAAGTTCTTTTTTTCTCCGAAATTAAGGTCATATTCATCCTTCGTCACCTTAAATGGGTTCATTGAGATCGGCTTTTCCTTGGAGTATGAGATGTATGTGCCTCCAAAATAGCCGCAGATACCTTCGTAAGAGTCGCCGGTATCAACCATAACAACGTCAGTATTCTGTTCAAGCAACTGACGCACAACGCTGTTCATGTGGAATCCATATGAAAGCCCTTACTATGCTGATAATCAGCATAGATTTATAGAAAAGCATACAGGAAAGGTACAGATTTTGAAAGAATAATGCAAAAATGTGTTCCCTAACGTAAGTTTTGTGTTTTCAGACAGTTAGAAGTATATAGGCTAAATTAGGTATTTCTGCTTAAACCCCACTTGTGAATTAACTTTATTCTATTTATATTTACAAGATTTAACGCAGTAAAATAGGGCGATTTTGTGTGCTCAATAGGCTGTAGAGCCAATTTTGGCTCTTGTCTTCACGTTTAATCGGGTCGAGGGGCTTCCCCTTGCAGGGGTGTTTTATATCCGACGATCGCATCGCGAATGTCGGACAAAAACACATCTTGCAGAGGTAAATAAAAATAGGTTATCAAAATTTAGATAACCTATTATATATGAACATTAGTTTTTAGTTTACCGTGTCATTACTATTGAACCAGCAGCATTTTCGACATTTGTTACTTGATTCATATTTCCAACATACCTTGTCCCTGTAATCTTTTGGGGATTTTTTATATCGTCAACAACTCCTTCATATCTATCCCACGAATTTTGGGTTTGAGTTGCAATTACGTGACAAGTTGCCCCAAAGCGTCCATTACCATAACCCCAACTGCCTCCAATATAATCATATCCTAGACCTTCTACATTTACACTGCCATCTGTGTTTAAGTGAAGAGTATATTCTCTAGTTTTAGTTTCCCATTCTGCTCCCGGGAAGGGTCTAGTGGAATATGTCTCAACAACATTCCAGGTTCCAGAAATTCCTGGTATCTTAGTAGTAAATGATAATCCATTTGATTCTTGATGATAATAAGTACCGTTAGAATGGGTTAGCTTAACAAAACCATAACATGTATATTTTGTTCCAGGCTCTAGACCTGAAATTGTAATATCTTGTTCTTCTTCCGTGTTATTAGCAGCTATCGTTTGGCTTTGACCATCTTCGCCTTCTACGATTATTCCACATTCTACTCCAGCTCCTACTCCGGTAAACTTACAAGTTACCACAGCAGAATTTGTAGTAACATTATCATAATCTATTGAGATCACTCCTCCCGATGGACCGGTCGTTTTAAAACATACATTTGAACTAGACCAATAAGGAATATCCTTATACATAATTCTACTTTCAACTGAATAGTCAGTTAGCGGAGTGAGACCCGAAACTTTAACTGTTTGTTGATCCTTATTAGGTTCTCCATTGAAAATCATTGTCAAATCTGAGCCAATAGAAGTAACAAGTATCTGACATATTGCTCCTTCAGGGCATTCAGAAAAACTGCATATAACGTCTGCTGATGTAATTTCTACATTTTCTACGCTTATTACATTAGAGTTTACTCCTCCAGTTGCAAAATCTAATTCTTCTCCATAAATGGTACAACTTACGTCGAATGGAAGAATTAAAGGGATAGTGGGTGAAATAATTAGAAAATTAAAAATTGGCAGTTCCGTTATTATTTGAGCATTTACATTTATAGTTAAAGACGGTTCATAGTAGTATAAAGCCTCTAAATCCATTACATTAAAGGAAAAGGTTTCTGTTCCAGCACTACTAATTTGCTTTTCCTTTTGTTGTTTGGAATCATTAGAAATTATTGAGGATGGCCTCAATGTCATTTTTAATGTATGTGTACAGTTGTTTATATGTATGTTGGGCTGGTTAAATAAAGGTACGGATTCTGAAGATGCGATTACTTCACATGATAAATCATAATTTGTTAGGCTCCTCTCTTTTGCGGGAAGAGTTTTAAGTGAAGTATTGCCAAAGAAGAAAATTTCCTGCATTCTTTCTAATGATTGTAACCATGAAAGAATATCAGTATTGTCTATCACCAAGTCAACAAAATCATTTATCATATCTCCATATCGACCAGCTTCTTGGCTCAAAATATATTGAAGTAATGCTTTTGTTGTAGATTTTATAGGTTTTTTTATAAAGTCTTTAATTGTTGAGCGCAGCTTCAGTGTCTTATAGATAGGATTTCTAGTAATAACAGTTGCCCTTGAAATTACTCGTTGTTCTATATCATCTGTCTCTGACATTAGGTCTTTAAAAGGAATGATAGAGAAAATATTACCTATTTCATCATATAAAATTAGAGACTCCTCTGTATAAAAAGCACAAAGAGATCCAATTCCATCAATATATATAGCCTTAAAGAGTCCATTCTCATCAAAAAGCATTTGTTCAGTATTGGTTTCTCCAACTATACCGTCAACATATATGTAACCACCATTTTCTAATGGTTTAAGTATAGCAAATAAACCATTTCCAGTTACAACTGCGTCTACACCATCTTCCTCCATGGTCGCATACTGATAACAAAGTTCTTCTTCGTTAAGCGTAAGTTCTTCTCCGTATGAAGGTGTTCTATTAGAGAAGACTTTTCCATCACGCCATATTGATTCAGTAAATCTTCCCTCTACACTCCCATAGGTAATTGAATCTACCAGCATAACATTGATAGAATTGCGATCTGGAACATTTAAACTCCAACTTTGGGCAAAAGACTTGATTCCTATTAATAGAAAAATCATCACACTTAAAAAAGTCAAATTTCTCATTTTATTTGAAGTTTTATGGTTTGATGGTTACAATTAACTATGCTAATACCTTTAGGGAACTCAGATAGACTGATTTTATATTCATTGTCCTTGACAATAAATTCTTTGACCATATTCCCATTTGGGGTATAAACTCTCATTGTTTTATTGACTGCATTTTTTATAAGCAGATAATCATATAGGGTCTGTATTAACATTGCGTTTTCATTGTTCATAACTTCATCAACGGAGGAAGAGTTGAGATCATCTTTGGATAGATAACAAATGCTTCTTATATCCTCAAGTTGATACGAAATGGAACTATTGCTATCATTTAGTTCTAAAACATTTTCCTTAAATCTCAAAGAAAACGTTTCACTGAGTACGAATCCAACCTTTACATTGTCACTCGTAGTCAATACGATTGCTTCAACCTCTTTTGCATGCAGTGCAAAAGAAGTGAACACCAGTAATGCAATTAGTATTTTCTTCATATTTTATTGTTTTTTTGATTCAACTTCTGTGTTATAGCATTATATGAAAAAACGTGAGCCAACTATGCCACGTCGTAAGTGATGGTCGTAGGAAACCATTAGGACAGATGTAACAATAGTGACCCACGCGATACGCGTGAGAATCACTATGCTAACCCTTGTCCTGTCTGAAAATTTCCTACGTTTTCACCTACAAGATAAGCATAACGCTTCTTATTTTACCAAAATGTCTTGGACTGACAATAGCCAATCCAAATACAAAATTACACAAAAGAGTTGGAATACAAAAATTCTAAGCCCTGAAAATTTGTAAGTTACAGAGAAAAAGTACAAATAAGGGGCAAAAACTATTGTTTGAGGTCGATTTTACAGTCTGAACCCCCGGTTCTGCGTCCGGTTCACTTCCTCCAGGACAGAAGGGAAATTGGAGGTCAGGCGATCCAACTCCTTGCTACCTTTGTCGAACTGTCGGTTGTCAAGGAATGGGCGTGCAAACACCTTCAAGGTGTGGGCTGCGTTCCTGACATCGGGACTGTCGGCAAGGTACTCCACAATCGTGTCACGGTGCCGTAAGCTGAACTCCCTCAATACCGACTTGGAGAACTCCATAAACGCCTTTACCGCCTCCTTAAGCTTCTCATGCAGCATATCGAGCATAGCCTTAAGCCTTGCGAGAAGGTCTGACTTCTCGCACTCAAGCCTCTCTATCCTTGTGGCGGTAGCACTTTCAAGACTGCGGTATTCCTTAGAAAGTGCGTCATACCGCGACTGAAGGGTAAATAAGGTGTCATTGTGCTCCTTGCGTATCTTCTGCACCTCTTTCTTGTAAAGGATCTCCTTCTTCTCAATCACCATCAGGGCGCGTTCCTCGGCGAGTCTCGGTATCTGCGCCACCTGTTCCTCCATTTCCTCCACCCTTACCAAAGCATTGTCGCGTTCAGTGTTGGCGGTCTCGATCTCCGACTTCAGCCGGACGTTCTCACGCTCTATCTCTGCATATTTCCCCTTGCCGAATATGTTGGCGAGGCCGCTCTTCAACGCGCTGCCGCTCTCTGCATCGAGGGCTTTCTGCTTCTCGATCCGCCGGACTTCAAGTTCTGCTATCTCCGTTTCCTTGGTCGCCTGTTCCTTCAGTAGCTTGGACTTCCGGTTCTCAAGTTCCAGCTGCTCCTGCTTCAACTGCCTGACATGTGCCGTCGCCATCTTCTCTTTGTATTCGATAGCCGACAGACCCTCGATCCCGGTGTCCTCCTTCGGCGTTCCACGCTCCATGCCGAGACTTTCGGCAAGTACGGTCTGCATCTCCTTGCAGACATTGTTGTCGATCTTGACGGTCTTTCCGGTCTCATGATTGAGCCAGTCGACTATGATGTGCGCGTGGTGGTTCTGCCTCAGGTCGTCAGTGTCAGGGTCGGCGTGTCCCTCGTCATGATGGAGGTCGATGCTGATGACCGAAATGCCATAGCCATTGAGCCAACGGATAAAAGGTTCGAAATCCTCGATCCGCGTGTCCGGCTTTATGGGGGGACACCCTTCGCGTATGGCGGAGCAGCCGGATCGTGTCTTCTTCTTGCCTGTCTTGCGGTCGGTGGTCTCGACGGGCTTGCACTGCATGGCGCGTCCCGTCTTCTGCTTCACAAGCACCTTCATGTCCTCAAGCAGCTCCGGCAGAGGCTTGTCATAGGACGGGTTGCGCCAGCTCTGATTGAGGTGGCGGTACTCGTCCCAGAAATATGTGTGCCCGAACTTTCGGGCAACCGCCTCGCAGTAGGCTCTGTCGCGGCGGTTGTGCGCCTCGGCAGTGCCTACGTTGCAGGGCTTGAACTTTATACCTGTCTTCATAATTCTTTAGCGGTGGGTGTTTCAAAATCGCGGGTTCTCAGACGAAGGGTCTGAGCGGAGGGTGTCGGGAGAGGGTCACTCCCGACGATGGGTTCTTAGGGGTGAACGCCCTAAGCGGAGGGTGCAGGGAGAGGGTCACTTCCTGCTCGGGGGTGTCGGGGGTGAAACGCCCAGACCGGGTCAAGGGCAGCGCCATTGCGGGTTCTTAGGGCAGAGCCTTAAGCCCCTCGGGAGAGCCCACAACTACGGGAGCGAAGCGGAGTAGTTATAGTGGGCTATAACAAGGGCAAGCCCTGTCTGTTTTCCACACCCTGAACTCCTGTAGACCTCACTTTCCGAAACCGCTTGCCGTTCTGTTTTTCTGACCTCTGAGTTTGGCGAGGTGTCGTTCAAAAGCCTCGTTGTTATCGTCATTTCGGAAGTCGATGTCAGCCTTTCCT
>JAAVAG010000042.1 GCA_014804185.1 Lachnospiraceae bacterium | reverse complement strand
GTAATACTCTACAGCCTGAACAGTTTCTCCCATCTTAATGGACAATTCGCAAAGGGAGTAGACGATGGATCTTCCCCCCGGTCGTCTCTCATACGCTAAAAGCAGCAGATCCCTGCTGTCCTCATAACGCCTGTTTATCTTGTAAAGGTCGCTGATCATACAGAGCATCATAACGCTTCTGACCCTGCGCCAGTCGATACTGTCCGCAATTTCAGCCGCCTCTGTGTAATTTCCCCTGGCAATCAGTGTCTTGATTTCTTCCGATCTGACCTTATATTCGTACTTATCCACGCTCGTATGCTCCACCTAATGTATTTTTCTCTGTTCTCCTAAGTTTATCACACCGCCATAGAGACTGTCAAAAAAATATAGCAGAAAAAAGCAGAATTCTGTCGCGCAAAAGGAACAGACAAAACGCTCACTTTTCCATCAGAATCCTGCTCAGCGCCGCAAACTCCTCCAGCGTCAGCGCCTCCCCTCTCACCTGCTCAGGCAGCCCCGCCCGCGCCAGCGCTTCCAGCGCCCGCTCCCTGGTCAGATGCAGCCCGGCGGCGCCTGTAAGACCGTTTACCAGCGTCTTGCGTCTCTGATTAAAAGAGGCCCTGATCAGGGCAAACATAAATTTTTCGTCTCCCGGATCCACGGGCGGCCGTTCATATTTTGTCAGGCGGATCACGCAGCTGCCCACTCCTGGCCGCGGAATAAAGCAGTTCGGCGGCACGTTTGCTGCCACCTCAGGCATGGCGTAATACTGTACCGCCAGGGAGAGCGCGCCGTAATCTTTTGTGCCGGGAGCCGCCTGCATCCGCTGCGCCACCTCTTTCTGCACCATAACGGTAACGCTGTGCAGAGGAACACCGCCCTCCAGCAGCTCCATGACGATGGGCGTAGTGATATAATAGGGCAGATTTGCCACCACTTTGATGGGCCTGCCCCCGTTTTTTTCCTCCGTCATCCGCCGGATATCCATCTTTAATATATCTTCGTTGACAATCTCCACATTGCTGTATCCTGCCAGATTCTCTTCCAGGATGGGAATCAGATTTCTGTCGATCTCTACCGCCACCACCTCCCTGGCACACTGCGCCAGGCGCTGCGTCATGGTTCCCAGACCCGGGCCGATCTCCAGAACGCAGTCCTCCTTTGTGACCCCCGCGGCGGAGATAATCCGCTCCAGTACTTTAGGATCAATCAGAAAATTCTGTCCGTACTTTTTTTGAATGTTAAAATGATATTTTTGCAGTACGGCTATGGTGTTTTGTGGTATTCCAAGATTTTCCATATTGTCGATATGCCCTCCGCATTTCCTACAGCAGGTACATTTCCCGCAGTCTCTCCAGCCGGTCCGGCGTCAGTCCCATTTCCGTACGCAAAAACACATCCATGCCGCCGTATGCTTCCTCGATTCTTTCAAATACGGACTCCAGGTAGGACACCTTGACGATAAAAAGCAGTCTCACCGCCGACCGGTATTCCTCTTTCACTTTTTCCAGGATTTCCTCTACCTCTGCGGCATTGAACTCATTGGTTTTGATATAGTCCGCCAGAATATCCTCCTTCGGCGTTCCCAGTGCGGCAAGAAGCAGCGCCGTCGCCACGCCGACCCTGTCTTTGCCGGCTGTGCAGTGCCAGAGCACCGCGCCTTCCCCCTGCCGCAGCAGAATCTCAAAAAAATTCCGGTACTGTCTTCTGCTGTACGCTTCATCCACCAGGTTCCGGTACATGCCTCTCATATATTCCTCCGGTCCTTCGGCGCTGCCTCCGGTCTGTTCCAGCACCTGCTGAACCATCCCTTTTTTCTCCCCCGTCTCCTCCCGGGTGATTCCCATAACGGCCTCTTCCAGAATGGGATTCCAGATATTTTCCACCCCGTCCAGTTCAGGATCCGGCTTTTCTTCCCGCTCCAGGGCCGTCCGAAAGTCTATCACGGTTTTCAGTCCGTACTCTTCCAGCAGGGTCGCCCTGTCAGCCTCGCTGCTCCACATCAGGGCGCCGCTGCGCAGCAGTCTGTGCGGACATATCTGCCTTCCCCCAGCGGTGGGCAGACCGCCCAGATCCCTGGTGTTTGGCAGCTTTTCCAGCGGAACTTTTCCGATCTTCCTGCCCGCCAGGTAGTATTTCACCTCATATAAATCCTGGCAGACCCTGCATGTGAGAGCACGCAGCAGTCCGTCCGGTTGAATCAGGTCCGGCACCATAATCGGCCGCATCCCCGCCGCATGGGCCGCCCGAATCCCGTTGGGCGAATCCTCTATGGCGTAAGTTTCCCCCGCAGCCGCTCCCAGTTCCCTGCAGGCCGCCAGATAAATATCCGGCTGCGGCTTTCCCCTGGCTACCATGTCACCGCCTACCACCACTTCAAAATAGTCCGCGATCCCGGCCCTGGTGATCTCTTCCATCACCCTTTCTTTTCTGGTGGAGGAGGCAAGTCCGATATGATAACGTTTCGCGGTCAGATAATCCAGAAGTTCCCTCACCCCGGGTTTCATCGGCGGCCCGTCCTGTTCCAGCTTCCTCTGAAAAAATGCAGCCGCATCCCTTTTAAATGCGTCAAAGGGAAAATCCTGTCCGTATCGGTCCAGAAAAAGTTTTCTGCTGTCCCGCTCATCCAGTCCCACACATCCCAGGGCGGCCTGTCTCACATCGCCGAGCCCCCGGGCATCCGCCGCGGCTTTCCATGCGTCCATATACAGACTCTCCGTGTCAAACAGCACGCCGTCCATGTCAAATACCACCGTGCCGCGCCCGTCATCTCTTTTGTTTCCCGCGCCGTATGTCCCCTGCTGTACCTGTCTCATCACTTCTGTTCCCATCAGCGTTTTTTCTCCCTGTATCATCAGAATCTTTCTATGTAAAAAGGGCGCATATGTTCCTGCACCCCGGCCTGCCCTTTAGAAGAAACGGAAATCCTCCAGAAAATGAATCACATTGTACAAAATCAATACGTCCATATCTCCGTTTTCCTCCTGAAGCTGCTGATCGATCAGTCCATACAGACTTATATTACAATAACGCAGGTCCACAATGCAAACAGTTTCGTAATGCTGTGCCGCAAAAGGTATAAAACAGTTGGCGTAGGAGTCTTTGATGACAAATAATGTCCTCCCGTTTTTCACCCCGGTCTCTATCTGCACAAACCCATGATTGTCATCCAGAAAATATCCGTACTTATTTTTCGTCTCCAGATATTTTTCTTCATACAGACTGTCCCTTGCTTTGTCCGACAGGTCATAGTATACCTGAACCTGTCCGCCCGGCTGATATGCCTCTATGATATCCGGCTTCACGGGAATATTCACCCTGGAATGCAGCGTTCCCAGAAATTCCTCTGTTACCTGAACCCGCGACTCCTCTGAAAATGCCGCCGCCTCCAGTCCCATATCCGCCGCCCATGCCTCATAGGCATAATATGCCCCCTGGGTGGTCCAGTGATGATCCGTCCTGTAATAAATATATTCATCCGCGTGCCGACGCATCACGGAAAACACATCCACATAGCACTGCATGCCCACCGCTGCGGAAACCCGCTGCAAAAAGGGCTGCTGATCAAAATAATCCGCATAATCCGGCAGTTTGTCCGTCTGTATATTGTCCGCCGTGGGAACCAGCATCACTTTTACCTGTCCGATTCCCGCCGTGTCAAGACAGTGCTCCGTCAGACTCTGCAGCTGCTTCAGTGTCTGTTCTATCCTGTCCTCCCCGATATCTGACGCGCTGTGCCGTTCAATCAGGCCTCCGTCCTTTGCCAGATAGACGCCTCCCACATCTTTTTTACCCAGCCACATGTCCGTCCGTGTTTTCAGCCCGATCCACTGATCTCTGCCCACAAACTGATCCGTCACATAGGTCTCATAATCCGCCGTAAATTCGCCTGCAAAAAGTTCCTTCAGGCCAAACTCCGGCCGGGATGCCAGAACACGGTTTTCCGTCTGTGAAAAACGCCTGTCCGCCGCGGCCATATCCGCCGCCGTAAGCCCCAGCAGGATACCCGCTGCCAGCAATATGGTGATCCATGATGCCGTCTTTCTGCTCAACTGCTTTTCCCTTTCCTTTCTTCTATGGGCGCCCTTCTAAAACCGGAAATATAAAAACGGATTGAAAGAAGCCTCCACAATATATCCCACTGACAAAATAAAGATGACCGCCAAAGCGATGTTCTCTCCCAGCACAAACCACAGGCTGACCCGTCCGCTCTCTGCCCGGTCTTCTCCGGTACTCTCCGCCCGCTCGCGCAGAATGCGCAGAAGATTCCGCCACACCGGCACGGCGCCCAGAATCAGCAAAACAAAGAGCGGAAGATTCGTAGTCAGCAGATACATCGTTTCCCTGTCCGCCAGTCCCACGCCGTTTATCCCCAGCATGGCGCCCAGGTAAGGTATGATCTGTCCTCCGGGATGCGACGGATCACTCTCCAGTGCAAAGAGCACCCAGCCTATCAGTACCGCCAGCATGCTGTACAGCCAGCAGACCACAGCCGGAAGCCGCTTCAGCCATTTCCCCAGAAATGCTTTTTCTAATATAAGAAACAATGCAAACCACAGGCCCCAGAGCAGAAAATTCCATCCCGCCCCGTGCCAGATACCGGTAAGCGCCCATACGATCAGAATATTTACAATCTGCCTCGCAATCCCTTTTCGGTTTCCTCCCAGGGGGATATAGACATATTCCTTAAACCAGGTTCCCAGAGAAATATGCCATCTGCGCCAAAATTCCGTGATGCTCCGCGAAATATAGGGATAGTTGAAATTCTCCGGAAAACGGAATCCCATGATGGCTCCCAAGCCGATGGCCATATCGGAATAACCGGAAAAATCAAAGTATATCTGAAACGCGTAGGCCAAAATACCAAGCCACGCCATGCCTGCCGTCATCCTGTCAAAATCCATGCCTGCAATCTGAGTCCAGATCATGCCCACATTGTTGGCAAACAGCACCTTTTTGCCAAGTCCCAGCACAAACCTCCTGATCCCGTAAGCGATATCCTCCGCACTGCTTTTCCTGACACCGAGAAATTCTTCCGCAGTTTTATATCTGACAATGGGTCCCGCGATGAGCTGCGGAAACATAGTCACAAACACGCCGAAATTCAACAGGTTCTTCTGCGCCTTTACCTCGCCCCGGTATACATCAACAGAGTAGGACATGGTCTGAAACGTGTAAAAGGATATCCCTATGGGCAGCGGCAGATTCAGCTGCGGAATCCGGCTCCCGGTCAAAGTGTTGCATACTCCGATCAGGAAATCAGCGTATTTAAAAAAGCCCAGCAGCAGCAGATTGATCAGCAGCGACGAAATCAGCCATCCCTTTCCGCTCCCGCCCTTTGCTCTACAGGCCTCTATCCTCTGTCCGTGTATAAAATCCGACAGTGTGGAAAAAAGCATCAGCACGACATAGACCGGCTCTCCCCAGGCATAAAAAATAAGGCTCCCCAAAAAGAGGATGATATTTTTCAGCCTCATCATTCTCTGGGGAACCGCAAAATAACATATGATAAAAACAGGTAAAAATCGGAACAAAAACAGCACACTGCTGAATATCATCGCACGTCTCCTACTCCGAAATAGCCTTTTCGATAGCGTCGATCGCCCTCTCATTCTCCTGCAGGCACTGATCGATCACAGCCTCATCTCCTTCTTCCATTGCCGCTTCCGTGTCCGCGCCAAGCTGTACGAAACACACGTAATTTCCCAGCACCTCAATGCGCGACGCCTGGATCTTTCCCACATTCATAGGATACTGCATGGTATCGCTGACCTGCACATCACGGTAGGCATTCAGCGCCTCCTCCACGGCATCCACCTGTCCTTCTTTTGCCCGGATAATAATCAGCGTATCCACATTGACACTGATCATAGGCGTCTCGCCAAAATATGCGTCATACATATCCGGTTTGATCCCGTATACTTCCTCCAGTCTCTCGGGAGTTATCTCTGTATTGGGCCAATAGTTATCGCCCAGAACTTCCACTACCGCATCCCGCAGGTACTTCAGGGAATCTCCCTGCGTCTGCTGACTGTCATCCGCATCAGGCTGACTCTCTCCCTCGCCGCCTTGCTGTGTGCCATCCTGCGCATCATCCTGCACGTTGTCCTGTGTGTTTTCCTGCGTCTGCTGGTCGTCTCCTCTGCCGTCCGCGTCCGCATCTTCATTTCCGCACGCCGCCATAGACAGCAGCAATGCCACTGCCATCGCACAAATCCATAACTTTTTCATAAGCTCCTCCTATTATAAGTTCCGCATCCGCGCATACAGCGCCTCCTGGGCAGAGAGATTTTGATCTGCCTGCGCATCTCAAAATCCTCTGGGCGCTGTGTGCTTGGATGCTGTTTTTTAGTTCCACATCCTTCCGGATGCCACTATCTGTTTTCCATTATAACCCTTTTATGCCAAATGTATACAATGAATTTTGCTCACGGATCACGGAGTCCGGCTCTCCTGCCCCGCAGAGGGCTGCTGCTCCAGTATCTCGCTCACTTTATCCGCCGTCTTCTCTCCATCCAGTTCATCCCGGATAATATAATAGGCCGGGCGTTCTCCGTTCTCCCGGCTCTCCTGATTCCTCCCATCACAGCCGCTCAAAAACGCGGCGACAGCACTTACGCAAACACAAATGCCCGCAATTCTGAAAACAACGTACTTCAAACTTTTCATATCCTGCGCAATACCTCTCACGTTCCCACTCTGTGCCGCCATGGGCACAGACACATGATCTATGTTTTCATTTTATCACGCCGGTGCGGATATAACCACTTAATATTTCTTAATTTTTCCGCCCATGCGGTTGCTGATCCGATGACTGCCTGCATGCAATTTATTGCAATGCGGGCTGGTTATCGGATTAGCAACCCATTCCCAAATGAGCAAAATGCGGATGCGTAAGCAGACGCAGGAGTGCGTAAGCACGAATTTTGCGAATATGGGAATGGGTTGGATGCTTTTAAAGCATCCAACCGCACAGCGGGAATCTTTATCTTCCCACACTGCCGCGCAGCGTCCTGAGTCCGTTGTACAGCCGCGTCTTCACCGTATTCAAGTTCATCCCCGTCACCTGGGATATTTCTTTCAGCGTCAGTTCGTCATAAAAGCGCAGCATTATGACCGTACGCTGCCCCGCCGGAAGTTTTCTGACCGCTTCCAGAACAGAGAAATCCCTGTCATATGCGCTTTCCACATAAGTCTCCTCCTGTATCAGAGCATAGCCGCACGGCATTTCTTTTCGGTATTTCCTGATATAATTCATGCTCTCATTTACCAGAATCCGATCCATCCATGTGCGCAGCGCGCCGCGGCTCCGAATACTTCCATAGTTTTCCAGCGCCTTGCATATGGCATTCTGCACCACATCCCGCGCGCTGTCCTGATTGTTCACATAATAATATGCCACCCGGTACAGCCTGTCCTGGTTTTCCACAATATATGCCACTAATGTCTCATAGACTCTCTGTTCCATCTTTCCGTTTTCCTTTTCTTTCCACTGCGAGGCATTCAGTGGGCGGAAGCATAGTTCTTCAATGTACTTCGGGCCGCATATCTGGAAAAATTAAATGCCCGGATTCCCATGTCATCCACATCCTCATGCAGATTCTCCAGATAAAGATACCCCCAATATTCCTCCGGTTCATACCGCCTTTTGTCCATCTGTGTCTCCCAGAACGCCTCCATTCCCTGCGCCTTCATGTCATATCCCTCACTCTCCAGGAAAGGCAGGATAACCGGCGCGGCGTCCGCACACAGCCCGCTTAAATACCAGTAATCATGATACGCATCGGCGTCAAAGAAATTATGGACGGTTTTCCCCTCCGAATTTCCCAGATTACATGCGGCGATCAGATAGTCGGGCCTAGAAAAGGACAGCAGAATATACAGCGCCGACACCACGGCGATCCCGTAGCAAAACAGCGGGAAACCCGGGGCAAAAATCTGGATCAGTACTCCCGTCAAAAGCAGAAAAATCACCGCCAGCGCCCACAGCACCAGAATCCGCAGAAAGGTCAGATAATAATGCCGGATATACAGAATCATCCGAAAACCCGAGGAAAATATCATAACATAAGTACACAGCGACATCACTGTCAGCACAGCTTTCAAAAGAACGCTTTCCTTAAAAAAATGTCCTCCCGCCAGTACCAGAACAAGATTTAACATACAGACGAATAATAGCTGGAAAAATCCCTGTCTTGCATATTCCGCATATGTCAGTCCTGCCATGTCCACATTTCCCAAAAAGAGACAGACAATCTGCACCCCGCTGAAGACCACATACAAAATTGTCAAAGGCAGGGCAACCGTCACCGCCACCATGCTCTCCGCCCGTTTTCCCGCTGTCTCCTTTTCACTCAAATGCCTCTCGCACAGATAGGACAGCAAACCGTAGGCCGCAAAAAACATCACCACCGCCGTGCAGACAAATCCTATGACATTCAGCAGATTCAGCGCGCGGAACAGTTCTATTGTCATCTTCATAAAAATCCTGTCCGCGGAGATCAGCAGCAGCCAGACAAAGGCAAACAGCGGAACAGAGACGGCCAGACCGATGAGAACGTACAGCCCTTTCCCTGTTTTTCTGCGTGTCTTCTGCCTGCGGTAGCAGACAAAATCCGTAAAGGGTCTGGCAATCTCCCCGATACTTCCAAAAATGGCGCAGATCATGGAGCCCAGATATCTGCAGAACCCCCAGCGGCTGTCATCATAAAACTGGTGCAGCAAAAAACCCACCATAAGCAGCAGGGCGCCCGCATGATTAAAAAAGATGATTCGTCCGTCCGCCGTACACGCGGTGGAAACGCCCAGCAGCAGCATTCCCGCCATATAGCAGACACTTCCTTTTTTTATGGAAAGCCCTAACTTTTTCATACATAAGCAGAAAAAGAAGAGGCTTCCTGCGATGAAAAAAGGGTATGTGATGCCCGATGCGTTGCGGTACATGCAAAACGCATAAAACAATGCATATACTCCGGTTCCGATTCCGAAAAAAGGGAAAAATTTCTTTCTGATACATGACTGCTCCGTATCCGGCTTCACCGGTTCTGCGGGAACCGGCACAGGCTGATAGGGATATATATTTGTCTCATTCATTTTGATTTCCATGCTCCTTTCAGTTTTCCTTACTCTCTTTATTGTCTCCGCCTGCATCCGGCACATATTCCAGGATATCTCCCGGCTGGCAGTCCAGCGCCCTGCAGATAGCGTCCAGGGTGGACAGCCGCACCGCCTTTGCCTTGTTGTTTTTCAGGATGGAAAGATTGGCCAGTGTAATGTCCACCTCTCCGGCCAGTTCGGTCAGGCCAATCTTGCGCTGTGCCATGACCACATCCAGATTGATCACAATCGCCATACTCTGCCCTCCTTATATTGTGAGATCATTCTCTTCTTTTAATTTTGCCGCCTTTTGTATCAGATGGGACCCCGTGGCCGCCACCACCGCCACCGCGATCCCCGCGAATATCACCAGCAGCGAACCGATCATCACTGCCGGATGACTCATGTTCATAAGCAGCATGACAACATTGGCCGCAAAGAAAAATGTAGCGTCCAGAATCGCCATCCAGGCGACATATTTCAGATCCCGGGCATTGATCTCCGAAAAGGAATTGTCCAGCCCGATCTGCCTGGCGATCCGCCAGCCCAGCACCAGAACCGCATAACACGGTATTCCCGTAATCCACAATATGACAAGCCAGGGAAAATACCGGTTCCCAAACTCAGGGTACATAGATACCAGATCCTTTCCCCATGTGGGAATCACATAAAAATATATAATACCGCCGCATATCCCCACTCCCACAATAACTGCTTTTAACCACCTGCTAAATCCTCTTTGATCCATATTTTTGTCCTCCTATCAACCAGAATATACCACCGCGCGCATTGAAAGTCAATATAATTTTATTGATTTTCGATAAATTTTTATTGAATATTATGAGGAGCAGGCAGAAGCGCTCAGTTTCCTGAGCGCTTCAGAGTTTCATAATTGTATTTATCCGCATCCGAAACCTGTCTTACGTCCACCGCCGCATCCTGTGTAGTCAGTACCCGGACACTGTTTGCCAGATAATATTCCAGCCCCGATACCCATTGCCGGAACAGATCGTCATCGTACACCACGTTTCCGCCCCAGGAAAACGCGGAACCGGCAATGTTCAGGATCTCTCCGTTTTGCCCCAATCGAAATACGTGATAGCCGTAATTTCCGAAATCTCCCCTGTCTTCTATATGTACTGTCATAATAAAGCCCCTGCCGTCAGCCTCACCGATATACACGTTGTTCCATCCGGCCATGCTCTCATTGGCATATTCCACATGCAGAAGGTTATCGTCCTGATCGAAAAACAACACCATTCCGTCTCCGGCGCCGTCACCCAAAACGTCCTCTCCGCTGTCATAATACACCTGCACAGTCTCTGTACCAACTGTATCGGCAATATCCGCCGTCTGCGTAGTTGCCGGGAGATAACCGCTGTCCAATATGCTCCGCCGTTCCTCATCCGTCATGGACAGGAAACCTTCCATATCATAGGCTGTCATCTCCGAATAGGAGATTCCATAATTATCATAAGCACTCATCAGATCCGCCTGAACGATCAGCCCATCCACGAATGTCAGCATACAGGGCTTGTTCAGCCAGGGATCACTCTCGCTTATCACATCGGCAAAGGTGTCAAAGTCCACTTCCTCATACTGCACGCCGTCCATCCGGTAATTAATCCGGAACACACAGTTTTCCGCAAATGCAAGTTCTTCCCCTCCGTCGTAAGAACTCTTCCGATCCATTTCCCACTCAAGATAATTGTCGATGCATCTGGCGCTCCTGGATATTGTCCGGATACTCACCCCTCTGCTTTCCGTCTCCGGCGTATCAGGTGTCTCATCACTCTCTGCCATGTCCGTCTCCGGACCCTCAGGCAATGGAGTGCCGCTCTGCAGATCATATCCGATGCCGGACTGAAAATTATTCAACAGCGCGGTGATCTCCTCCCCAGAGAGTTCTACTGTGGCTGTGGGAACATCAGTGTACTTCCCATGCTCCTCCAGCGCCAGAACCGGCACACTTGCTATGGTCCGGGACTCCTGGCTGTCATACAAAAGATTCGTCCGGATCTCCACTATGTCTCCCACGACTG
>JAAVAG010000041.1 GCA_014804185.1 Lachnospiraceae bacterium | reverse complement strand
GTTTCTTTCCCGGAGGATTATCAAGCGGCCGAACTGGCGGGCAAGCCTGCCGTATTCAAGTGTACCGTAAAGAGCATCAAGGAGAAACAGCTGCCGGAGCTGGACGATGAGTTTGCCAGCGAGGTTTCCGTGTTTGAGACAATGGCCGAGTACAGGGAGGACGTAAAGAAGACCCTGGAGATGAGAAAGACCGACGAGGCGAAAAAGGACAAAGAGGATGCCGTAATCAGGGCAATCGTGGCGGATTCGGCCATGGAGATTCCGGACGCCATGGTGGAAACGCAGCAGAGGCAGTTCGTGGAGGAGTTCGCGCAGAGGCTTCAGATGCAGGGCATGTCTTTTGAACAGTATACGGAGTATACCGGGGTGACGACGCAGCAGATGATCGACCAGGTAAAACCCCAGGCGCTGATGCGGATTCAGTCCAGACTGGTGCTGGAGGCCATTGTGAAAGCGGAAAATATCCAGGTTTCCGAGGAGGATATCGACGCTGAGATTAAGAAGATGGCGGAAGTGTACCATATGGAAGAGGATAAAGTGAAAGAAACTCTTGGCGAGAAAGGCATGGAGCAGCTGACCCAGGATCTGGCTGTGGGCAAGGCTGTGGAACTTGTTGTGGAGAGCGCCGTAGAAAAAGCAAAATAGAAAATATATTTTCTAACTCTTGATCAGATGCCCGCCTGAGCGGGCAGGGAGGTGTAAAATGAGCTTAGTACCTTATGTCGTGGAACAGACCAGCAGAGGAGAGAGATCCTATGACATTTATTCCAGACTGCTGAAAGACAGGATTGTATTCCTGGGGGAAGAAGTCAATGAGGTCACGGCCAGCCTGGTCGTTGCACAGCTTTTGTTCCTGGAGGCGGAGGATCCGGACAAGGATATCGATCTGTATATCAACAGCCCGGGCGGTTCCGTCACTGCAGGACTGGCAATTTATGATACCATGAATTTTATCAAATGTGACGTATCCACCATATGCATCGGTATGGCGGCCAGCATGGGCGCGTTCCTGCTGGCAGGAGGAGCCAAGGGCAAGCGGATGGCGCTGCCCAATGCCGAGATCATGATTCATCAGCCGCTGGGCGGTGCGCAGGGACAGGCGACGGAGATCGAGATCGCCGCAAAGCACATCCTGCAGACGAAAGAGAAGCTGAACCGGATGCTGGCTGAAAATACCGGCAGGGATTATGAAGTCATTGCGGCGGATACGGAACGCGACAACTGGAAGAGTGCGCAGGAAGCGCTGGAATATGGTCTGATTGACAAGGTGGTAACCTCCCGTCCTTCTTCCACCGTGAAATAACAGATTAGAGGAAAGGATTGCGGTTTTAGAAAATGGCAGGTAGAAATTCCGGAAACGATGTGAGATGTTCTTTTTGCAATAAGACGCAGGATCAGGTCAGAAAATTGATTGCAGGACCGGCGGGAGTGTTTATATGTGATGAATGTATAGAACTGTGCGGGGATATTCTGGAAGAGGAATTCGAGGAAGAACATGAGGAGATCGAGGAGGCGCCGGAGATTAATCTCCTGAAGCCTGTGGAGATCAAAAATTTCCTGGACGACTATGTGATCGGCCAGGAGGCGGCCAAGAAAGTGCTGGCTGTGTCGGTGTACAATCATTATAAGAGAGTGACGGCGGAAAAAAATCCGGATGATGTGGAACTGCAGAAGAGCAACATCCTTATGATCGGCCCCACCGGTTCCGGAAAGACCTATCTGGCCCAGACACTGGCCCGGATCATCAACGTCCCCTTTGCCATTGCGGATGCGACGACGCTGACGGAAGCGGGATATGTGGGCGAAGATGTGGAAAACATTCTCCTGAAACTTGTGCAGGCGGCGGAGTATGACATTGAGCGGGCGCAGTACGGAATTATTTATATCGACGAGATCGACAAGATTACCAAAAAGAGCGAGAATGTGTCCATTACCAGGGATGTTTCCGGCGAGGGTGTGCAGCAGGCGCTGCTCAAGATCATAGAAGGAACCGTAGCAAGCGTACCGCCCCAGGGCGGCAGAAAGCATCCGCATCAGGAACTGATACAGATAGACACGTCCAATATCCTGTTTATCTGCGGCGGGGCATTTGACGGACTGGATAAGATCATAGAGACGAGGCTTGATAAAAAGACCATCGGGTTCAATACGGAGATCGCGGATAAGTCTACCAAGGAGATCGGAGAAATACTGGAGGAGGTAACCCCTCAGGATCTGGTGAAGTTTGGTCTGATTCCCGAATTTGTGGGGCGCGTACCCATTAACGTCTCTCTGGAAGGCCTGGATAAGGAGGCACTGGTACGGATTCTGCAGGAGCCGAAAAACGCTCTTGTCAAGCAGTATCAGAGACTGTTTGATATGGATGGCGTGAGGCTGACCGTGGATGAGGACGCAACCATAGCGATAGCTGAGAAAGCGCTTGAGCGCAAAACGGGCGCCAGGGGACTCAGATCCATCATGGAAAACGTCATGATGGATGTTATGTACCGCATCCCCTCGGATGAGACCATAGAAAATGTGGTGATTACGAGAGAGGCAGTCGAAGGAAAGAGCGAACCGCTGACAATACACAGGGAGGCGGCATTGAAAAAAGCGAGATAAATTCGCACCGGTTTACAAAAACAACGCCGTCACGATGAGTGCGGCGTTTTGCAGTCCAATCAGATGATATGTGATCTGCGACAGGAGGGATAGGATGGACAGTATACAGCAAACGGTCATGGAAATGCCGGCGGTGGCGCTCAGAGGCCTGACCATCATGCCGGATATGATCATACATTTTGATCTCAGCCGCAAAAAATCGGTGATAGCGGTGGAGCAGGCTATGCTGCGGGATCAGAAGCTTTTTGTGGTGACGCAGTTAAATGCGGCGGACGAGGATCCCGGGGCGGATCAGCTATACAAAGTGGGAACGATCACATTGGTAAAGCAGGTGAGCAAGCTTCCAAACGGTATCGTGAGAGTGCTGGTGGCCGGGCAGTCCAGAGGACGTCTGCTTGCCTTTTCCGAGGATGCGGAGGATTACCTGATGGCGCAGGTGGAGACCGTTCCCAGATGTGAGGGGGAATTGGAGAAGACCGTGGAAGAGGCCATGGTCAGAGAGATAAAAGAGCAGTTCGGGATATACATTCAGTTTCATCCCAAGCTGGGAAGGGCGCTGGCCGGCAGGCTGCAGACGATAGGCGGACTGGAGGATCTGATGGATCAGATTACCATGAGTCTGCCTCTGGGGTATGAGACAAAGCAGCAGATTCTCGGAGCGGCTTCTCTGCAGGAGAGGTATGATATTTTATCCGCAATATTATACAATGAGATCGAAATCGCCAAGGTAAGGGGAGAACTTACCGAGAAAGTAAAGAGCAGAGTTGATAAAAATCAGAAAGAATATCTTCTTCGGGAACAGATGGCCTTTATACGCGAGGAACTGGGAGAGGGAGGAACCTTTTCCGACGCCGATCAGTTCACGGAGGCAGCAAAGAAGCTGAAAGCCGGAAAAGAAGTCAAGGAAAAGCTGAATAAAGAGATTTCACGTTTCAAGGGGCTTGCGGCCAACAGCTCTGAGAGCGCAGTGGAGCGCGCATACATAGAGACGCTGCTGGAACTGCCGTGGGATAAGGCGTCGAAAGACAATACGGATATCACCCGCGCCGAAAGGATTCTGGAGGAGCAGCACTACGGACTTACGCAGGTAAAAGAGCGTATTCTGGAGTTTCTGGCAGTGAGGAGTCTGACAAAGGCGGGGGACAGCCCGATCATCTGTCTGGTGGGACCGCCGGGTACCGGCAAGACCTCCATTGCCAAAAGCGTGGCGGAGGCGCTGGGCAAAAAGTATGTGCGCATCAGTCTGGGCGGCGTCAGGGATGAGGCGGAGATACGAGGGCACCGGAAGACCTATGTGGGAGCCATGCCGGGACGCATCGCAAACGGACTTCGGCAGGCAGGGGTGAAGAATCCGCTGATGCTGTTGGATGAGATCGACAAGGTGAGCAGCGACTACAAGGGGGATACCTCCGCAGCGCTGCTGGAGGTGCTGGACGGCGAGCAGAACAGCAGATTCAGAGATCACTATGTGGAGATTCCGCTGGATTTGTCAGAGGTTCTCTTTATCGCCACGGCTAATACCACATCCACCATCCCCAGGCCGCTTCTGGACAGGATGGAAATGATAGAAGTGACCAGTTATACGGCCAACGAAAAGTTTCATATTGCCAGGGAGCATCTGCTTGGCAAGCAGCTTGCCAGAAACGGTATGGACGGCGGCAGACTCAGCATCAGTGACAACGCGCTGAAAGCCATGATCGCCGGTTATACAAAAGAGGCGGGGGTGCGCGAACTGGAACGCAAGATCGGGGAGATCTGCCGCAAGGCCGCCAGGGAGATGTTGACCGAAGAGGCAGGCCATGGCGATAAAACGGGCCATGGCGATAAAACGGGCCATGGCGATAAGACGAGCCATGGCGGAAAAACAGGCCATGGCGGAAAACCGAGCCAGGGTGAAAAAGGAGGTCATGTGAGAGTGACTTCCCAGAATCTGGAGAAATATCTGGGAAAGGTGAAATATACGCAGGATAAGATCAATGCGGCGGATGAAGTGGGGATTGTCCGCGGGCTGGCCTGGACCAGCGTGGGAGGAGATACCCTGCAGATTGAGGTGAACATGATGCCGGGCAAGGGAGAAATCGAACTGACCGGGCAGATGGGCGATGTGATGAAAGAGTCCGCCCTGACAGGCATCAGCTTTGTCCGCTCTGTCAGCGGCGAGTATAAGATAGCGGCGGATACATTTAAGAAGAATGATTTTCATATCCATATTCCGGAGGGTGCGGTGCCCAAGGACGGTCCCTCGGCAGGCATCACCATGGCAACGGCCATTATGTCCGCCATCACCGGCCTGCCGGTGCATGCCGATGTGGCCATGACCGGGGAAATTACGCTGAGAGGCAGAGTACTCCCTATCGGCGGTCTGAAAGAAAAAATACTCGCGGCCAAAACCGCCGGAATCAGAAAGGTTCTGGTTCCCGCCGAGAACCGCCGGGATATTGAAGAAATATCACGGGAAATCAAATCGGGACTGGAGATCGTATATGTGGAGAACATGAGAGAAGTGCTGTCGCACGCTCTTGTGAGCAAATAAGGGAGAGACATGCTGGTATGGTGATAAAGAAGGTCAGTTTGGAGACGGTATGCGGGATTACGAGCCGGTTTCCGGACAGCCCGCATCCGGAGGTGGCGTTTGCCGGAAAAAGCAACGTGGGTAAATCCTCGCTGATCAATGCGCTGATGAACAGAAAGTCCCTGGCGAGGACCAGTGCGCAGCCGGGAAAGACGCAGACGATCAACTATTATAATATAAACGACGCCCTCTATCTTGTGGATCTGCCGGGATACGGTTATGCAAAGGCAAGTGTGGAAGTCAAAGCACAGTGGGGGAAGATGGTGGAACGGTATCTGAAGAAGTCCAAACAGCTGAAAGAGGTGTTTCTTTTGATTGATATCCGCCATAAACCTTCCGAGAATGACCGTACCATGTATGAATGGATTCTGAGTCAGGGCTTTCATCCTATCATTATTGCCACAAAACTGGATAAGATTAAGCGGAGCCAGATAGAGAATCAGGTCCGTCTGATCAGTGAAACCCTGGAGGCGGAGCCGGACACGATATTGATCCCTTTCTCCGCGCTTACCAAACAGGGGCGGGATGAGATCTATGAACTGCTTGACAAAGTGATCGAGGAGTCCGAAGCGGGCAGAGGGGTGTAAATATGGATACGTCTGCGAAAAAATATATAAAAGCCGTCGTGAATATTCTGATTGCTCTGGCAGGGCTTTTGCTGGTGATCCTGCTGCTTCCGAAAGTGATCGTTTTCTTTATGCCCTTTGTGATAGGATGGATCATCGCGTGTATCGCCAGTCCTCCGGTGCGGTTTTTTGAAGAAAAAATGAAAATCAGGCGTAAGGCGGGCAGCGCTTTTGTGATCATTGTGGTCATCGGACTGGTTGTTTTGTGCATGTACCTGGTCGGGGGCAAGCTGATACGGGAGAGCATATCCTTTGTGAATGATCTGCCGGAAATGTGGGAAGGACTGGAGAAAGAACTGGATGATATCGCCAATAATCTGTCGGTGGTTCTGCAGAAGCTGCCGGTGGATGTGCAGGATATGTGGAATAATATTGAGCAGCAGACCAGCGCCTTTGTCATGGAAATGGTCAGCAGAGCGGGCAGTCCGACCATTGCGGCGGTAGGCAATTTCGCAAAATCTCTGCCTCCCATTATCATTGGAGTGATCATGTGTCTGCTGTCTTCTTACCTGTTTGTGGCGGAGCGGAAAACCGTTTCCGAGACTGTCGCCAGAATCATGCCGGAATCTCTGCTGTACCGCTGGAGGATGATCAAGCGGGTGACGGTCAAAGCGGTGGGCGGTTATTTCAAGGCGCAGATCAGGATTGAGATATGGATTTATCTGCTTCTGGTGATCGGACTGCTGATTTTGAAAGTAAACTATGTGTTTCCGGTGGCGCTGGTGATTGCTTTTCTGGATTTTCTGCCGTTTTTTGGAACGGGGACCATTATGGTTCCATGGGCGATTATAAAATTTTTAAGCGCAGACTATAAGATGACCATCGGTCTTTTGATTATCTGGGGGGTAGGACAACTGGTGCGGCAGCTGATCCAGCCAAAGATTATGGGTGATTCCATGGGAATGCCGCCGCTGCCCACTTTGTTTCTGCTCTATATCGGCTACAGAGTCGGCGGTGTGGTGGGAATGATTATCGCCATCCCTATCGGTATCATCGTTGTGGAACTTTATAAAGGGGGAGCCTTTGAGACCACGCAGAACAGTATTCGGATTCTGACGGCCGGGCTGAACCGTTTCCGCAGACTGACTGATCAGGACCTGGCAGTGATCCGGTCTTATCAGCAGGAATGCGAGCAGGACAGAATAGAGCGGGAGAAAAGGGAGCGGGAGAAAAGGGAGCGGGAAAAAAGAGAACAGGAAAAAAGGAATGAAAAATTATAAATTTGTGCTGCAGTATGAGGGAACCAGATACCAGGGATGGCAGAGGCAGGATTCCACGGACAACACGATCCAGGGAAAACTTGAAAAACTCCTCTCGCGGATGTGCGGGGAGGCTGTGGAAGTCCAGGGCAGCGGCAGGACGGACGCCGGGGTTCATGCGCTGGCCCAGGTGGCGAACGCGCATATGCATACGCAGCGGACACCGGAGGAGATCAGGGACTATATGAATCTGTATCTGCCGGAGGATATCGGCGTACTCTCGGTGGAGGAGGCGCCGGAAAGGTTCCACAGCCGTCTGAATGCAAAGGGAAAGGTCTATCGGTATCGAATTATTAACAGTTCGATTCCTCATATATTCGAGAGAAAATATGCGCATGTGGTCAGTGAAAAGCTGGATGTGGACGCTATGCGCAGGGCGGCGGAGAGACTGGAGGGGACGCATGACTTTAAAGCGTTTACTTCCTCCAGGAAAGGAAACAAATCCACCGTGCGGACTATCAATCGCATCGAATTGATACAGGACAATGATGTGATTACGCTTACCTTTTCCGGAGACGGTTTTTTATATCACATGGTCCGTATTCTGACCGGAACGCTTCTGGAGGTGGGATTGGGGCAGCGAAGCCCCGGGGAGATGGAGGAGATTCTGCAGTCCTGCCGGAGGGAAAAGGCGGGCGCTCTGGTTCCGGCAAAGGGTCTGACGCTGATGGAGGTGAAATATTAGAGAAGTAAAATGCAGGAAAAGTTAAATGACGATTTGAACCAGGACCTTCAGAGAAAGACAGAAGAGCCGTCGCGGACCGGGCTGCCGGACGGCGCTGTAAAGGTTTTATTTATCATCTATATT
>JAAVAG010000040.1 GCA_014804185.1 Lachnospiraceae bacterium | reverse complement strand
CTCGGCAAAATGTCGGACACACAGTCGCCTCAGGGAATTTTGTGCGTCTTAAACCGCCCGTCCTGCACGCTTGAGGAGATGCTGGGCGCCGGGCAGGGGCATCCTCCGCTGCTTCTTTTGCTGGAGGATCTGCAGGATCCGGGGAATCTGGGAACTATTCTGCGCACCGGGGAGGGGGCGGGGGTCAGCGGCGTGATCATGAGCCGGGACACGGCGGACATCTATAATCCCAAAACCGTGCGCGGAACCATGGGATCGATTTTCCGGGTGCCGCATATTTATGTGGAAAACCTGGGGGATACGGTAAAGATGTTGTCGGAAGCGGACATTCATGTGTATGCCGCTCATCTGGAAGGAAAGGCTTATTATGATACGTTTGATTTTCGGGCAGGAACGGCTTTTCTCATCGGAAATGAGGGAAGAGGGCTGAAAAAGGAAAACGCGGATCTGGCGGAGCATTATCTCAAAATTCCCATGGAAGGACAGGTGGAATCCTTAAATGCGGCCGTGTCCGCCGCACTGCTTGTGTATGAGGCGCACAGGCAGAGGGCGGGGCACTGCGATTTTTTCACTTTGGGTTGACAGGGGAGGAAAAGTATACTAATTTAGTAGGATATATATTTCAATTTCGTATTGCAGTAAGCAGGTGGACACGATGGAAGATCAGATTATTTTACAGTTAAAGGGAATACGAAAGAGTTTTGAGGAAACATCGGAGGTGCTCAGCGGGATCGAACTGGAAATCCACAGGGGAGAATTTATTACGCTTCTGGGAGCTTCCGGCTGCGGCAAGACCACAACGCTGCGGATCATAGCGGGGCTTGAGACGCCGGACGCCGGGCAGGTGATCCTGGAGGGAGAGGATATCACCGGTCTGGAGCCCAATAAACGTCCGGTAAACACAGTTTTTCAGAATTATGCCCTGTTTCCTCATATGAATGTGGCCGAAAATATCGGATACGGACTGAAAATAAAAAAGTTTCCCAAAAGCGATATCGCGGAAAAAGTGAAAGAGATGCTCAGGCTGGTTCAGCTGGAGGGATTTGAAAAGCGGATGCCCGGTCAGCTTTCCGGCGGACAGAGGCAGAGGGTGGCTATCGCCAGAGCGGTGGCGGGTCAGCCTAAGGTGCTGCTTCTGGATGAACCGCTGGGAGCGCTGGATCTGAAGCTGCGCAGACAGATGCAGCTGGAACTGAAGCGTCTGCAGAAGAGGCTTGGGATTACCTTTGTCTATATCACCCATGATCAGGATGAGGCCATCAATATGTCCGACCGCATAGCGGTGATGAACAGGGGTGTGCTGGAGCAGCTGGGTACGCCAAATGAGATTTACTATCATCCCAGGACCAGTTATGTGGCCGATTTCGTGGGAAACGCCAATATCTTTCGGGAGGAAGGCAGCGTCTACGCCGTCCGCACGGAGAACGTGCTGATGAACGGGGAGCCGGAATGTGTCCGGGAGGCCAGCGTGGTGGAAAAATCCTTTGCGGGAGGGCAGCTTCGTATTCTGTTCCGTCTTGCGGACGGTCAGGAGGTGACAGCCAGCCGCAGCGGTATCGACGCGGATATACGCGAGGGCGGCGTATGCAGGATCGGATGGAAACCGGAGCATGCGGTGGAAGTGGATGTGCCGACCGCGGCAAAAGTTTGCGCCATAGAGGGAGGAACTGCTGACGGAGGAACGTATAGATGAAATCGACAGAGGGTGCAGGGATGAAGAAAAGAAAAGTTTCCGGCGGCGGGCAGCCGCAGTGGCTGCTGCTGGCGCCGATTTACATCTTTACGATATTGTTTGTGATACTGCCCTTTCTGTACATGTTTCTGCTCAGCGTACTGAGCAGGGCAAAAGTGTGGGGCGTGGAGTTTGATTTTACCCTGGATAATTATAAGAGAATACTGGAGCCGCTGTACTTAAGCACCTTTGCGGAATCGTTCCGGCTGGCTGTCATCTCCACGATTCTGGTGGCGCTGATCGGATACCCTTACGGTTATTTTATGGCCAGGATGAACGCGGTCTGGAAGAAGCGTATGCTGCTTCTGATCATGATCCCGTTCTGGACCAGCGCACTGATCAGACTGTACGGATGGATTATCGTATTTCGCAGCAACGGCGTTCTGGATAAGTTTCTGATGGGGCTGCATATTACCGCAGAACCGCTGAAATTGCTGTATACTTATCCAGCGGTGGTGGTGGGGATGATCTACGCGCTGCTGCCTTTTATGATTCTGGCGGTCTATTCCAGCGCGGAAAAGATGGACTGGACACTGGTGGAGGCGTCCAGGGATCTGGGGGCATCCTCCTTTCGGGCGTTCTGGACCGTGACATTCAAGTTGACACTGCCTGGACTGTTATCCGGGGTGGTGCTTACCTTTATACCGTCCATGGGGCTGTTTTTTATCGCGGATATCCTGGGCGGAAATAAGATCGTGCTGGTGGGCAGTGTGATTCAGGAGCAGATCACCAAGGGCAGGAACCAGCCCTTTGCGGCGGCTATGTCCGTGGTGCTGATGCTTCTTACCACTCTGATGATCCGCCTGTACCGGAGGATTACGGGGACGTCCAGACTGGAGGGCATGGTGTGAAAAACAGAAAGTGGCCTTTTGTCTATGTGGGTATTGTCACGGCAGTCACATATATTCCGATTCTGCTGACTGTCATCTATTCCTTTAACGCCTCCAGAATTTCTTCTGTCTGGGGCGGATTTTCCCTGGAATGGTACCGGGAACTTCTGCGTGACCGGGACATCCGGGAGGCGCTGATAAACAGCCTGATTCTGGCCCTTTTAAGCTGCCTGTGCGCATCGGTGATCGGCACTACGGGGGCGGTGGGCATGTACCGCAGAAAAAGCAGGCTGAATGATGCTTTGGCCATGTTTTCCATGCTGCCCATCATGATACCGGAGATCATCCTGGGCATGGTGTTTCTGTCGGTGTTTTCCCTGATGGGGCTGCCTTTTGGCATGCTGACACTGGTGATCGCCCACACGGCGTTCGAAATCCCCTATATTTATTCCATGGTGACCACGCGGCTGGCGGGAATGGATAAATCGCTGGAGGAGGCGGCGCTGGATCTGGGAGCATCGCCGTTTCGGGTGTTCTGGGATGTGACTTTTCCGGCCATCCTGCCGGGGATCCTTTCGGGCGTCATGCTGGCCTTTGCCATGTCTTTCGATGATGTGGTGATCAGCATTTTTGTGACGGGACCCACCGTCAATACCCTGCCCGTAAAAATATACACAAAGCTGAAAACAGGCGTGACGCCGGAGATTAACGCGCTGGCGGCGGTTATGCTGGGAGTTACGCTTCTGCTGCTTGCGGGAGCGGCTCTGGCGGGAAAAATAAAAACAGTCTCGGAACGAAAGTGTCCGGAATAAATCATAATCACAGGAGGAACACAATGAATCATTATTTATCAAAAAATAATTTATGGAAAAGAGTATCGGCGCTGCTGGCGGGAACGATGGCTGTCATGGCATTGCTTGCGGGCTGCGGCGCGGATGCGGACAAGGATACGGATCAGGACGGGGCGTCCGGATCCGGCGAGGGAGGCGGCATCGGCGGGGAACTGAATCTGTATACCTGGGACGGTATGTTTCCCCAGGAGATCCTGAGCGGGTTTGAAGAGGAGACGGGCATCCGGATCCGTTACTCCAATTTTGACTATGACGAGGATATGCTGGCAAAGCTGGAGGAGAACCAGGGCGGAGATTATGATCTGGTGATTGCCGACGACTATATTATAGAACTGGTAATTGCGGAAGGTCTGGCGCAGAAACTGGATACATCCAAAATGCAGAATTACGGCAATCATAACCCTGTCTTTATGTCCCAGTTTTATGATCCGCAAAATGAATATACCGTGCCTTACGGCGCCGGAATACCGCTTCTGGTGTATGATCCGGCACTGACGGATCTGGAGATCACCGGCTACGAGGATTTGTGGAATCCGGCGCTGAAAGACAATATTGCACTGACAGCCAACTACCGGGTGGTCAACGGCATCGCACTGAAGGTTATGGGAGAGTCCTACAATACGGACGATCTGGAGACGATCCGCAGTGCCGGTGATAAAATGCTGGAACTGGCTCCCAATATCCGTGTGATCAATGACAACAATACACAGGACTTTGTGATCAGCGGTGAGGCGGCTGTGGGATTTCTCTATACATCCCAGGTGTATGTCGCCATAACGGCAAGACCGGATCTGAAGATCGTGTATCCGAAAGAGGGCCTGGGATTCGGCATTATGGCCTGCTTTATTCCTGCGCAGGCGCCAAATGCCGCTGCGGCCTATGCGTTTCTTGATTATATCAGCCGTCCGGAGAACGCGGCAGCCTGCTTTACGTTCATGGGGTATTACTGCACCAACAAGGCGGCGGAGGATTATATCGCGGAGGATATGAGAAAGCTGCTGGTTTTGCCGGAGGATGCGGCGGAGGGAGAGATCATCCAGAACATCTCCCAGGAAGCCGAAGATCTGCACATGACCATCTGGAACGAATTCCGTAACGCATGCAACTGAGTATAGAGGGAGAGTCAGCGTGAAAATAGGGTTTATCGGTTTGGGGAATATGGCGGAGGCCATAATCGGCGGCATGCTTGGAAAGGGAGCGGTCTGTGCGGCGGACATACAGGGATCCTGCAGGACAGAAGAGACAGCTCTGCGCATGGCGCAGCGGTATGGCATCACCGCGGGTACGGACAACAGAAAGACTGCCGCGGAGGCGGACTATCTGTTTCTGGCGGTAAAACCGATCTTTTTTCCGGAGGTGATTGCACAGATCCGGGAGGCGGTTTCCGAGGAAACGGTTATCATCAGCATTGCCGCGGGAAAGACCATGGACTGGATTGAAAGTGCGTTTGAAAAGAAGATCAGACTGGTGCGCTGCATGCCCAACACGCCCGCACTGGTGGGGGCGGGCTGTACGGCGTTCTGTGCAAACGACAGCATATCTCAGGCGGAAAAAAGTCAGGTGGCACGGTGGCTTGGTTCTTTCGGCACGGTGAGCGAGGTGCCGGAGCGCCTGATGGACACTGTGGTAGGGGTCAGCGGCAGTTCCCCCGCGTATGTGTTTCTGTTTATTGAGGCCATGGCGGATGAGGCCGTGGCGGAGGGGATGCCCCGCAGGCAGGCGTATGAGATGGCGGCCCAGGCGGTGCTGGGTAGCGCCAGGATGGTGCTGGAGACCGGGAAACATCCGGGTGAACTGAAAGATATGATGTGTACTCCGGGACAAACGACGATAGAGGCTGTGAAAGTGCTAAAGAAAAAAGGGATGCGGGGGGCGGTCATGGATGCCATGGCGGCCTGTATACGAAAATCCAGAGAACTGTAATTCTGACCGATGCAGGGGCGTAAAATGGATGCAGGGAAATCGCAAATCCCGGGCATAAGAACGTTTTTTCGCATAGATTGACAAAATCCCGGATATTTGTTATGATACACGTAATATAATTTAATAATTTTGTAATTGTTTTTCCTAAATATGGATATACTGTTAAGTAAAGTATATAAGAAATAAAAATAGGAATAAAAACATGGAGGTAAAGCAAAATGGCAAAAGGCAGAAAACTGCTTATGTCTGCGGCGAGTCTGATCCTTTGTATCATTCTCTGCATGAATGCGGACGTGGCTGCTGAAGCTGCAGGCAGGAATGCTTACCTGGAACCATTAAGCAGCGGTGTGTCAGCAATTCTTGATCCGGGCGTTACGGACTGCTCGGAACTGCTCCAGGCCACAGCCCAAGAACTGAACCTGGAGTTAAATGCGGAAAAAAAGGAACCATCCACACTGGTCATGGCCAACGTGACCAAGGTGCTCAATGTGCGCACAGAGCCGAGTACAGAGGCTGAAAAGGCCGGAAAACTGTATAAGGACTGCGGCGGAACTATTCTGGAGAGAAAAGACGGATGGACCAAGATTCAGTCGGGAGATCTGATTGGCTGGGCGAGCGATGAATATCTTTTGTTTGAGGACGAGGCGGAGTCGCTTGCCGCCGATGTGGGAATCACCATCGCCAAAGTAAACACCAAAATGTTGAATGTGCGCATGGAGCCGAGCACAGAGGCGGGAATATATGGAAGGATTCCGCTGAATTATGAGACGGAAGTGCTCTCCGTAGGCGAGGACGGATGGGTCTGCGTGGACTATGAGGGCGCGGACGGTTATGTATTGTCCGAATATATTGATATTCAGTTTAAGATCGATGCCGGAGAGACCATGGAGGCCATCAAAGAGCGGGAAGCTGCGGAGCAGGAGGCAAAGCGGCACAAGAATTACGGCGCTTATACCACAGATGCCGACACGACCCTGCTGCTGGCCGCATTGATACAGTGTGAGGCCGGAGGGGAACCTTATGAGGGACAGCTGGCTGTGGGAGCGGTGGTAATGAACCGCGTCAGAAGCAGCGCCTATCCGGATACCATTCATGGCGTCATCTATGCGTCCGGGCAGTTTACACCGGCGCAGAGCGGGAAAGTGAACAGGGTATATGAGTCCGGAAATATCAAGAGCAGCTGTATTCAGGCGGCGCAGGAAGCCATTGCCGGAACATCCAACGTGGGAGATCTGACCCACTTCAGGAGGAACAACGGCAGGCAGGGCCTGGTGATCGGTAATCACGTGTTCTATTAGAGAAAAGTGTTCTTTTAGAGGAAAGAGGGCATATACAGCCAGGCGGCCGCTTACGGGCGGTGTCTGGCTGTATTTTATATAAAAAAATTTCCACCTGTGTTAATCCGAAAGTGCATTTGTATTGCAATAAATTGCATACAAAATGTACTTTTGATTGCAACCGCACAGGTGGAAAATAAAATGATTGAACAGAAAGCGCAAATGTAGTAGAATAATAGCTGTAGCAGAAATGTTCGGAGACGATCCGTGAAACGGAGGTTTGATATGATTGTATTTTGGCTGGGATTGCTGGTAATCCTTATATTGATAGAACTTGCCACTATGGGACTTACAACGATCTGGTTTGCGGGCGGAGCGCTGGTGGCGGCGGTTCTGGCGGCATGCGGCGGGCCTGTATGGCTGCAGATTGCGCTGTTTTTTGTGATATCGCTGATTCTGCTGTTCTTTACCAGACCACTGGCCGTAAAATATTTTAATAAGGACAGGATCAGAACCAATGCGGAGGGGCTGGTGGGCCGTCAGGCCATTGTCATCAGTGAGATCGACAATCTGGAGGGCATCGGGCAGGTGACGGTGGGCGGTCAGGAATGGTCAGCCAGAAGCACGGATGATGGCAGGAAGTTTCCGGTGGGAACCGTAGTGCTGATCCGCGCCATCAACGGGGTGAAGCTGATCGTGGAAGAAAAGCCCATGCAGCAGGCGCCTGTGCAACAGGACTTTACACAGCAGATGCCCATGCAGCAGACATCTGTGGAACAGGAATCTGTGCAGCAGGAGTCTATACAGCAGGAACCCATACAGCAGGAGTCCGTGCAGCAGGAATTTACACAGCAGTGAAAATGCTGCCTTTCAGGCTGGCGGGACGATCTGCAAAGCGGGTCGGCGTTTGGCGGGCAAAGGCTGCAAATAGATTTAAAGAGAAAAGAGAGGGAAAAGAAAGATGGAATGGCTTATTTGGATTGTTTTGCTCCTCATTATCATTTTGCTTCTGGTGATTGCATCCTGCATTAAGGTGGTTCCCCAGGCGCAGGCGTACATTGTGGAGAGACTGGGAGCGTACCAGGGCACATGGTCTGTGGGCGTTCATGTAAAAGTGCCTTTTCTGGACAGGGTTGCCAGAAAGGTAAACCTGAAAGAGCAGGTGGCGGATTTCCCGCCGCAGCCCGTTATCACCAAGGATAATGTCACCATGCGGATTGATACGGTGGTGTTTTATCAGATAACGGATCCCAGGCTGTTTACCTACGGGGTGGAAAATCCCATGATGGCTATCGAGAACCTGACGGCCACCACGCTGCGTAATATTATCGGAGACCTGGAACTGGATCAGACGCTGACCAGCCGTGAGACAATCAACACCAAGATGCGCGCGGCACTGGATATCGCTACCGATCCCTGGGGTATCAAGGTGAACCGTGTGGAACTGAAAAACATCATTCCTCCTGCCGAGATCCAGAACGCCATGGAAAAGCAGGTGAAAGTGGAACGCGAGAGACGTGAGGCCGTGACAAGGGCAGAGGGTGAAAAGAAAGCCAATATTCTGGTGGCGGAAGGTGAAAAGGAATCCGCTATTCTCCGTGCGCAGGCCGAGAAAGAATCCGCTATCCTCCGCGCAGAGGCACAGAAAGAGAAGATGATCCGCGAAGCCGAGGGTGAAGCGGAAGCGATTCTGAAAGTACAGCAGGCGCATGCCGACGGTATCAGAATGCTGAAAGAGGCAGATGCGGATGCGGCAGTGCTGAAGATCAAGAGCCTGGAGGCATTTGAAAAAGCGGCGGACGGCAAGGCTACCAAGATTCTGCTTCCTGCGGATCTGCAGGGAATAGCCAGTCTTGCAACTGTGTTCAAAGAGGTCGGCGATAAGTAATCTTACCGGCGGGAATTACATTTTCATATTATTTACGGTAATTGTGCTTAAAATCTTTAGGACCCGGTTTTCCGGATCCTAAAGATTTTGTTAACATAAGGACATCTCGCGAAGCGGGTTGTCCGTTGTTTGCTATAGGGAAAACGGCGGTAAACGGAACGGAAAACGCCGATAGAAAAGGAGAGAACGTCAATGGATCTGAAAGGACGCAATTTTTTAAAGTTACTGGATTTTAGCCCGGAAGAAATTACATATCTGTTGGATCTGGCCGCCCAGCTTAAGAGCAAAAAAAAGCAGGGAATTCCCGTGGATACGCTGAGAGGGAAGAATGTGGCGCTGATTTTTGAGAAAACCAGCACCAGAACAAGGTGCGCGTTTGAGACGGCGGCCCATGACCTTGGAATGGGAACCACCTATCTGGAACCGTCCAGTTCGCAGATCGGGAAGAAGGAGAGCATTGCGGATACCGCGAGAGTGCTGGGACGTATGTTTGACGGAATTGAGTACCGCGGATTCGGGCAGAATATTGTGGAAGAATTGGCAAAATATGCAGGAGTGCCGGTGTGGAACGGGCTGACCAATGAGTTTCATCCGACGCAGATGCTGGCGGATCTTCTGACAATCCGCGAACACTTCGGGCATCTGCAGGGAATACGGCTGGCATATATGGGAGATGCCCGGTATAATACAGGCAACTCACTGATGGTGGCATGCGCCAAGATGGGAATGCATTTTACGGCGTGCACGGCCGCCAAATATTTTCCGGATCAGTCTCTGGTGGAAGAGTGCCGCCGAATTGCGGCGGAGACGGGCGGCAGCATCGCGCTGACGGAGGATGCCATAGAGGGGACGAAAGGAGCGGATGTGATATCTACGGATGTGTGGGTGTCCATGGGAGAGCCGGACGAGATCTGGGAGGAAAGGATCCGCGAGCTTTCTCCCTACCAGGTAAACCGTAGGATCATGGAGAACGCCGGTCCGCAGGCGGTATTTATGCATTGTCTTCCCGCATTTCACAACCTGGAGACCACCACGGGGGCTGTAATCGGAGAAAAGTTTGGTATCACGGAGATGGAAGTGACGGACGAGGTGTTTGAATCCCCTCAGTCTATCGTCTTTGACGAGGCGGAGAACCGCATGCACACGATAAAGGCTGTTATGGCGGCCACGCTGCAGCGGTTATAGGGAGAGCAAAGGAACCGGCACAGAAACTGGCAGAGCAGTTAAAGGAGGCATAAGACACGATGATGAAGACAGAAATACTGACACTGCTCAGGGAGAGTGAAGATTTTATATCGGGACAGCAGCTTTGTGAGAAGTTCGGGGTTTCCCGCACGGCGGTCTGGAAAGCCATAGGTCGTCTGAAAAAGGAGGGCTATCAGATTGAGGCGGTGCAGAACAGAGGCTACAGACTGGCAGTTACGCCGGACGCCTTTTCGGAGGCCGAACTGGCCAGCCGGATTCACACGGCATGGGCCGGGAAAAGGCTGCATTATTATGGGAGGACGGATTCCACCAATCTGCGCGCAAAGCAGCTGGCGGAGGAAAACGCTCCGCACGGAACACTGGTGGTGGCTGATATGCAGACCGCAGGCAGAGGCAGGCGGGGGCGCGGCTGGGAATCCCCCGCCGGGACAAACGTGTATTTCACGATTCTGCTGCGTCCAGACGATATAAACGCCGATATGATCTCCATTCTGACGCTGGTCATGGCGCTTTCGGTTTCGGAGGCTATCGATGAGACTGCGGGCACGCAGACCAAAATCAAATGGCCCAACGACATTATTTTAAACGGCAGAAAGATCGTAGGGATTTTGTCCGAGATGAGTGCGGAACCCAAATATATCCACTATGTGGTTACGGGGGTGGGGATCAATGTGGGGACGCAGCGGTTTTCGGAGGAACTGGCGCAGAAAGCCACATCGCTGGAGGCGGAACTGGGACATAAGATTTCCAGGGCTATGCTGGTGGAAAAGGCCATGGAGCGGTTTGAGGAAAACTATGAGATATTCCGCCGCAGCGGTGATATGGGAGGACTGAAAGAAAGCTATGAAAGGCGGCTGGTCAATACAGGCCGGGAGGTGCGGGTGCTGGATCTGGAACATGAATTTTCCGGCAGAGCCGTGGGAATCAATGATACGGGCGAACTTCTGGTGCAGACAGAGGATGGCGTCATGCATACAGTCTACGCTGGAGAGGTGTCCGTGAGGGGGATTTATGGGTATGTGTAGAGAAGGCAGTCAGGGAGGCAGGATCGTACTCTGCGGCGCAAACGCCTATGAACAGAAATACTATTTTAATCAGCAGTTCAGCGGGATACCGGATTCTATCAAGGATGAACTTCATATCATATGTGTGCTGTTTACGGAAGAAGTAGGCGGCATTTTTACCATTGTTTTCGAGGAAGACGGAGGCGTATCGATGGTGACGGATGCGGAGGAAGACGACATTTATTATGATGAGATCAGCAGCGGCCTGCTGGTGGGCGAGATCCGCAGGAAGAGGCAGGAACTTTTGGAATCGCTGAGCTTGTATTATCGGGTGTTTGTTCTGCATGAGGATATAGAGGAAGCGGAGGAATAAAGAAATGATCTTAGTGATCGACGTGGGAAATACGAATATTACCTGCGGGGTATATGACGGACAGACGCTTATGGCGACGTTCCGCATGATGTCCAAGACCCCGAGAACCTCGGACGAGTACGGTATCATGCTGGCGGAACTTTTACGGACGAGGAAGCTGGGTATCGACCAGATCGAGGGATGTATCGTGGCCAGTGTTGTGCCGGATGTGATGCATTCTCTGACAGGAGGACTGGTGCGCTATATCGGAGCGGCGCCGCTGGTGGTAGGGCCGGGCGTAAGGACCGGTATCAAAATCACCACGGAAAATCCCAGGGCCATAGGTGCGGACCGTATTGTGGACGCCGTGGCTGCCTATGAGAAATATGGCGGGCCGGTTCTGGTGCTGGATTTCGGCACGGCAACCACCTATGATCTGGTGACTGCGGACGGCAGTTTTGCGGCGGGAATCACCGCGCCCGGCATCCGCATCAGCGCAGAGGCGCTTTGGGAGAAAGCGGCAAAACTGCCCAAAATCGAAATCAGAAAGCCCAGGTCGATCCTGGCGCAGGAGACCATCAGCAGCATGCAGGCGGGTCTGATGTACGGCCAGATCGGACAGACGGAGTACATTATTCAGAAAGTGAAAGAAGAGACCGGCATGAAAGACCTGAAAGTGGTGGCTACCGGCGGGCTGGGGCGCACGATTGCGGACGAGACGGACAGTATCGACGTCTACGACAGTTCTCTAACCCTGGACGGCCTGCGCATCATATATGAAAAAAACAGCCGGCCGGAGAAAGACGGCAGACACGACAGAAGCGGCGGGACAAGGACGGATGAGTAAGCTGACGATAGGAAACGTTGTATTGGATAATAATGTGATATTGGCTCCCATGGCAGGCGTGACGGACCTGCCATTTCGCTTGTTGTGTAAGGAACAGGGGGCGGGGCTGCTGTGCATGGAGATGGTCAGCGCCAAGGCCATTCATTATCACAATAAAAATACGGATGCGCTGATGGAAATCAGACCGGAGGAGATGCCTGTGTCCCTGCAGATTTTCGGCAGCGAACCGGAGTTGATGGCGGAGGTGGCCGCGCAGATCGAAGAGCGGCCCTTTGCCATTCTGGATATCAATATGGGATGTCCCGTTCCGAAAGTGGTCAACAACGGAGAGGGCAGCGCTCTGATGCGGGAGCCGCGAAAGGTGGAGGAGATCGTCTCCCGGGTTTCCCGCGCCGTCCGGAAACCCGTCACGGTCAAGATCCGCAAGGGATTTGACGATGACAGCGTAAACGCCGTGGAGATCGCCAGGATTGCGGAGAGCGCGGGCGCAGCCGCGGTGGCGGTTCATGGACGCACCCGGCAGCAGTATTATTCCGGCAGCGCCGACTGGGAGATTATTGCCCGGGTAAAACAGGCGGTGAAAATACCGGTCATCGGCAACGGAGACGTGGACAGTCCGGAGAGAGCGGCGGAAATGCTGGAGCGAACCGGCTGCGACGGCGTCATGATCGGGCGCGGCGCCCAGGGAAATCCCTGGATCTTCCGGCAGGTCACGGAATATCTGGAGAGCGGGAGGATACCGGATAAACCGGAACCAGCGGAGGTGAAACGCGTCATCCGGCGACATGCCGCTCTTTTGATGCAGGTAAAGGGCGAGTATACGGCAGTCCGGGAAATGCGAAAGCATCTGGCATGGTACACCGCAGGTTATCCCCATTCAGCACTCTTCCGGCGGATGATCAACAGCATGGAGACGATGGAGGATCTGCTGGCGGGGCTGGCGGAAATTTTTCCGCCCACGGACGAGAGGGAATGATCCTTTCATTGGGGAATAAACCACAGAGAGACGACATATTTATATGCAGGGATCGTATAGAAAAAGGAAAGAAACCATGCAGGATATGACGGCAGTCTTTTTTACTGTGGACAGTGAAATGTGCGGGAGCGTCAGGTGTGCCGGGCAGCGGCGCTTTCGTCTGAGAAAAAAATATGTCCGGGAATATGACATACGCAGCAAAACAGTAGAAAAAGACGGGGCGCGGCTGCACTGGATCGAAGTGACGCTGCCTGCCCGTGAACGGAAAAAGAGAGAATGGACGGCGAATAATTGGGCACAGTATGTGGATGGGCTGGATATTCCGCCGGAGGGCAGAAACATTTATTACCTGCCGGATGCGGAGGCGGGGCGGATGCTGGGACGGACACCGGAACCGCTGAGCGGTGAGTGGATCCTTTTTCTGATGGAATATTACAAGCCGGTTTTTGACGGACTGATCGTGCTCCAGGATCGGGAGATGGAGGCGGAGGATCTGATCCTGCGCCATGCCAGAAAGACCAGATATCTGGGAGTGGCTACGGCAAACGCGGAAAACTGGCAGGATATTGTGGAGGATCTGTCCGAAGAATACGGATTTATGCTGGATGTGGCGGAGAAATTCAAGGGACTCCATTTTCACGGGGAAAATCTGCTGATCATCGCCGGAAACGAGACTTATCAGGCGGCTCCCGCGCTTCTGCCCAAAGGCAGCGTCTGGCTGAGCACGGACGTGGCGGGGGAGGCGGGCAGGAAAATCTGCTCCAGGGCGGAAAATGTCAGGTATCTGAGCCTGAGAGGGTTTCTGCGGGAGATGTCGACGGGCGTGCCGGATCCTGCCGCAGGATAAAGATTCTCCCCCGTATATTTTTTCCCTGAAAGCGGAGGTGCATTGCTTGACACTGCCCGTAAAATTCAGTATAATAACACACGTTAATCTGCAACAGTCGGTAAACTTTTACTTGAAATATACGGATTATAAGGAAGAAATAAAAACAGGAAGGATGCGTATCAAGATGGAAAAGAAAAACATACTGACCTATGAGGGGCTCAAAAAGTATGAGGATGAACTGCACAATCTGAAAGTGGTCAAGAGGCAGGAGGTTGCCCAGAAGATCAAAGAGGCCAGGGAGCAGGGGGATCTGTCCGAGAACGCGGAGTACGATGCGGCGAAAGATGAACAGCGTGATATTGAGGCGCGTATCGAGGAACTGGAAAAGATTCTGAAAAATGCCGAAGTGGTTGTCGAGGATGAGGTGGATCTGGATAAGATCAACATCGGCTGCCGCGTCAAAATTCTTGATCTGGAGTATGCGGAGGAACTGGAGTACAAGATCGTGGGTTCCACAGAGGCAAACAGCCTGAAAGGTAAAATTTCCAATGAAAGTCCGGTGGGCAAAGCGCTGATCGGATGCAAAGTGGACGATGTGGTGGAAGTGGAGACACAGGCAGGCGTGCTGAAGTACAAAGTACTGGAGATTCAGCGTTCCAACTGAGGACCGATACGACATGCGGAGTATGTCGGCGTTTGGTCAGACGCCTGAGACAGATACGTGAGACAGAGGAGACGAGATTATGGCAGAGACACAGAATACACAAAATCATGCACAGCAGCAGGAGCAGGACATCAACCAGCTGCTGAAGGTCCGCAGGGAAAAGCTGGCGGCGCTTCAGGAGGCGGGCAGAGATCCGTTTCGGATTACCAGATACGAAGTGACTCACCACAGCATGGAAATCAAGGATCATTTCCAGCAGCTGGAGGGTCAGACAGTATCCGTGGCAGGGCGTATTATGCAGAAACGCGTTATGGGCAAGGCTTCTTTCTGTAATGTGCAGGATCTGCAGGGCAATATCCAGTCCTATGTTGCAAGAGATTCTGTGGGCGAGGAGCCATATGCGGACTTTAAAAAATTTGATGTGGGCGATATTGTGGGCATCAAAGGGGAAGTGTTCAAGACCAAGACGGGAGAGATTTCCATTCATGCGTCGGAGATAACACTTCTGTCCAAGAGTCTTCAGATCCTTCCGGAGAAATTCCACGGGCTGACGAACACGGATATCCGCTACAGACAGAGATACACCGATCTGATTATGAATCAGGACGTGAAAGAAACTTTTATCAAGCGCTCCAGAATCATCAGCGCCATCCGCAGATATCTGGACGGAGAGGGATTTATGGAAGTGGAAACCCCCATGCTGGTGCCCAATGCCGGCGGCGCGGCGGCACGTCCTTTCGAGACCCACTTCAATGCGCTGGATGAAGATGTAAAGCTGAGAATTTCCCTGGAACTCTATTTAAAGCGTCTGATCGTAGGCGGTATGGAGAGAGTTTATGAAATCGGGCGTGTGTTCAGAAACGAGGGTCTGGACACCAGACATAACCCGGAATTTACCCTGATGGAACTTTATCAGGCATATACCGATTATAACGGTATGATGGATCTGACGGAAAATATGTTCCGCTATGTGGCGCAGGAGGTTTGCGGTACGACCCTGATTCCCTATGGGGAAGAGATGATCGACCTGGGCCGTCCTTTTGAGCGGATCACCATGCTGGATGCGGTGAAAAAGTATGCGGGCGTGGACTTTGACGAGATTCCCGATACAGAGGCTGCCAGAAAGATCGCTGATGAAAAGGGCGTGCATTATGAACAGCGCCATGCCAAAGGCGACATTCTGAATCTGTTTTTCGAGGAGTTCGCGGAGGAGCATCTGGTACAGCCTACGTTCGTTATGGATCATCCGGTGGAGGTATCTCCGCTGACCAAGCGCAAGCCGGACAAGCCGGATTATGTGGAGCGTTTTGAACTGTTTATTTATGGCCGGGAGATGTGCAACGCCTATTCGGAACTGAACGATCCCATTGACCAGAGAGAGCGTTTCCGGGCGCAGGAGGCCGCTCTGGCAGCGGGCGACGAGGAGGCCAACACCACGGACGAAGACTTTATGAACGCGCTGGAGATCGGGATGCCGCCCACAGGCGGTATCGGATACGGGATCGACAGACTGGTGATGCTGCTGACCAATTCACCGGCCATCAGGGATGTGCTGTTGTTCCCGACAATGAAGAGCATCGAGAAGTAGAAAGTCGGTATTTATGCAGATTTGCGGACGATTTTTCTTGTTCCAAATATAGGTTTTGTGCCGATTTTGTGCCAAACGATGCAAGATTTATGCAGAGATAGAAAGATTTTTGGAAGAACTCCGACTATAGACGTCGGAGTTCTTTTGTGACAGAAACCAGGTTTGCTTCTGTATGTGAAACGTCATGCGTAAGGAAACGTTCGCAAAAAGTTTATGATGTCTTGTTTTCTGATCAGGTATCTGCCGTCAAGCACCAGGGCGCGCAGCCGTCCAGAATGGATATACTTTAGTATTCGATTCTTCCCAATGTGCAGTAGTTCCTGGGCTTGTCTTCTTGTAAATAAATCAGGGTAATCTTCAAACATAAGCTGTTCCTGCCTTTCATAATTTTTATTAAATTGTTGGATTTATATGGTTTTAATTGGATTAAATCTGTTTAATCCGGCACGACAAAAAGCGCGCCGGATTATTTTGATTAACATAGGGACAGCTCGCGGAGCGTGGTGTCCGTTGTTTGGAATATTGAATTGTTAAGCAAGAAGCATTTTTCTGTCTCTGAGAAGAGCAGTAGTCAGTTGCAGGAAACAGCATTCACAATGTAACTGCTGGCTCACAGAAAAAGATTCACAGAAAAACTCACAGAATAGAAGAAAGGATGGAAACAAAATGGAAATAATGACAATTCAAATTAGTAGCCCTATGCTGTACGACAGATTACATACGCTTTCAGTGGAATATAATTTATCTGCTGATTTGCTAATCAGTCTGGCTGTGAAACGTCTGCTTGATGATGTGGAGATAATCAGGGACTTACGGAATGGAAAGATAAAATTAGAATGACTCTCCGTTTTCCTCCTCATCAAAATGTGAAAAGATAGTGCGCAGCACTTTAATAGCCAACTGCTTGCGCTCTAAAGGCTGGTTGTCCGTAATCTGCCTGAATTGGGCCAGGATATTGGGGTCATTGTCTGATACAGAATCAGCCAGCATGTAATCGACAGTGACTCCAAGCCTGTTGACAAGCCTTACCAGCGTATCCAGCGTAAGGCTGCGTTCACCGCGCTCAATGGCGCCCATGTAAGTATCTGATATGTCAATTGCCTCTGCAAGTTCAGCTTGCGTAAGGTTTAGCTTCTTTCGTTCTTCCCGTATCCGTTTTCCTAACCTCTTATAGTCCATATGATCACCTCTCCCTATTATTTTATGTAGAATAATTTTAGACATGAAACATCTATACGGGGTATTTATATTGACATAAAGGGGTGTTTGAGATTATAATTAGCAATAGCAAAAATACAGAGAGAGGATAGAGACCATGTTTTGTCAAAAATGCGGAAATAAATTAGAGGAGAATGTCATTTTTTGTCCAAGGTGTGGAGCAAGGCAGCCTGTTGATGCAAAGACAGAACAGGCTGTAGAAAATGCCGTCAAGCCGCCGGAACAAAAGGATGAGAAAACGGTGCTTCCGCCGCACGGCCCCAAAACACTCCTGAAAGTATATGAGCAGATGCAGAAAAAAGCGGCGCTTTGCCCGGAAATCAAGTCAGTTGTGCGAAAGGATAGCCGCAGCTGGGTAGTGGTTGAAGGAAAATACAACCAATATAAGATCTTGGTTCCGAATAACCATAATCCGGTCAGCCTGTATTACACTCCGGGGAGTCCGCTCGCAATACTTATAACAATTTGTTTTGTGCTATACATCGCAGACGTTCTCATTTTTAGGGACACGCTTTTTTTGGCAGGAATCTGGGGGATGGCAATAGCAGTGAATCTGTATGGTTATCGCATAGCCGCAGCCGGGTGTAAGGAGAAAAAAACAGTCATGTCGTTTATCAAAGATACGCTGGAGTTGTCGAAGTACACTGAGACACCCGCAGGGTTTGAAATATTCATGTGTTCAATGACAATGTTCATAGGCGTTCTTGGTATTGTGTGCTATGGAATGACTTATATGGGGTTATAGATAATAACGAAAGATACAATAAACAGCAGGAGGGGAATCAACATGTTTTGCAGACAATGTGGAATTCAGATAAGCGATGATGCGGCATACTGCAGAGGATGCGGAGCGAAGGTAATCAAGGCTGAGACGGTTGATTGTATTTCCGATACTGTAGGACAAAGAGTTGGTGGAGACAGCGGCGAAAAAGAGAAACAGAAATCATCCGCTATCGGGGTATGGATTATCGTGATAGTCTCTTTGGGTGTGGCCGGGCTTGCCATATGGCTGTTGTTTTTGTTTCTCCGTTGGCTGTTGTCGGCATTTATCCCCGCAGTCGCAGTGATAGCGGGAGGATATATCCTATATCATAAAGTGCTTGCAAAAGTAATAACGGGATACTTTTATGATAGAACTTCGAAAGAAATACATCTGCCGGAAGGAATGACTGCTTCAAGTCTGCTGGAAACCCTCAGCGGCAAATTCAATTATCCTTATTTCAAGGGAGTTCATTATGGGGCAGATGGGGAATGTGTTATTGAGGGAAAGTATGCGATGTATCCTGTATGCTTTGGTGAAAATAACATTACGGAGATAAGCTATATTGCTGAAGCGGATGATAAGAAAAAGCGGACAGTACTGCTGGAAACTTTAACAATACGAGATTACATAAACAAATTTTTCAATCCGAATTTACCAGTAGACGTTACCAAGGATATGAAAAAATTGAAGCTTGCGGAAGGGCAACGGAAAGCAGTAGCCGTTGTTTGTGCGATAGCATCTGTTCTTATAGCGGCTGTGATTGTATGGGATTATATTACCCCGGGTAGTCTGCAAAGCATGGCGGTT
>JAAVAG010000039.1 GCA_014804185.1 Lachnospiraceae bacterium | reverse complement strand
CGTGCATGCCGATGAAAAATATATGGATGAGAACGGCAAATTCTGTCTGGAGCGGGCGGAACCTGTCGTCTATTCTCACGGAACCTATTTTACATGCGGGGAGGCAGTGGGAACTTTCGGATACAGTGTGCGGAAACGGGGATAATAAGATCAGGCGGCTATGCTTTAAGCTGCTTTGACGAGAAATGTATATTTTACTTTACAAGGAAAATAAATACTGTTAGAATGAAAATGTTACAAAATTGTTAACTAATAGGGATAAAATAATGTTGAAGTTAATTACGAGATACTATAAGCGTCTTCGATTCACATACATTAAGACTGCTGCCGTTACACTTTCGGCAGCGGCGTTTCTTTTTCCGGGCTGGCAGAAACTGGAGTCCACGGGGGATAATATGTTTACCGTCTTTTTGAACGGAACCGATGTGGGCGTGGTGGGAGATCCGGGCCGTGCGGAGGAATATCTTCAGGAGGTGCGCAGGGAACTTGCGCTGCAGGATTCGGAACTGGTTTTTGCGGAAGTGGATATGCGTGTGGAAGGGAGCGAGGTTCTGGTCGGGTGGATCGACAGCGAGGCGGACATTCTGGAGCGCATGCGGGCCGTTGTGCAGAGCAATGTCAGAAACACCATGAAACATTCTTATGTGGTGAAGATTAACGAATATATGGTAAATCTTGGAAGCGTAGAGGAAGCCAGGGAGCTTTTGCAGGCGGCTGTGGATCAGTATGGCGGCGAGGGCGCATTTGAGGTGGAACTGGTGCATGACGCCACAAGAGAGTTCAATGTGCTGACCGCGCAGATCACGAAGAAAGATGAACTTCAGGAGACTGTCGCCGTAAGCCGGGAGGATGCGCTGGCAAACGGCGGCATCCAGGACAGGCTGTTTTCCATGTTTAAAGAGGTGGAGCCGGCAGGAGAGAAAGATTTTGAGGATTATGAGCGGGGCCTGATGAATATGAATTTTGCCGAAGAAGTGGAGATTGTGGAGGCATATCTGGACGTCTCTCAGATCACTCCGCTTGAGGAGGCCATCGAGCAGGTCATCAAAGAACAGGAGGTTCCTACCGTCTATGAGGTGGTTTCCGGGGATACGCTCTCCGAGATTTCCATTAAAGTTAATATTCCCATGGACAGGCTTGTGGAGATGAATGACAGCCTGGAAACCGTAAATACAACAATCCGTGTGGGGCAGAAGCTGGTGGTGACAGTGCCTGAGCCGGAACTTTCCGTGGAGAGGCAGGAGCAGATTTACTACGAGGAAAGTTATAATGCCGAAGTGGAATATATCGATGTGGACAACTGGTATACCACACAGAGGGAAACGATTCAGGACCCCTCTGAGGGTTTCCGAAAAGTGGTCGCTATCGTCTCCTACAGAAATAATATCGAGACGGGCCGGGAGATCCTGAAGCAGGAAGTGGTGATGGAGGCAGTACCCAAGATCGTAAAACGGGGAACCATGAATCCGCCGAGATTTATCAGGCCTATCTCCGGGGGAAGAAAGACCTCTTCTTTCGGAAAGAGAAAGGCGCCTACGAAGGGAGCCAGCACGTACCACAAGGGCGTGGACTGGGCCGTGTCCACCGGGACAAGCGTCATGGCGGCCTCCGGCGGTACGGTGACAAAAGCGGGCTGGACAAGCGGCGGCGGATACACGGTCTATATCAATCACGGCAACGGGACGGAGACCAGATATAAACATCTGAGTAAGATTCTGGTGTCTGTGGGACAGAAAGTGAGCCAGGGACAGGTGATCGCCAGAAGCGGCAGCACAGGCGTGAGCACAGGACCCCATCTGCATTTTGAAATCCTGATCAACGGGTCATACGTCAATCCGCTGAATTATGTTAATCCATAAAAATGTATGAATTCTGCGGGTCTGGGAGATGCTAGGAACAGAGAGAACGAATCGGGCGGCGGATGGTCCGCCCGATACCGAACATGTATTCCTATTTACAAATCAACGTTATGGCGATATAATAGGAAAAATGTAAGACCCCTCAAGGCCTGCCGACAGCGGGATGCTCATAAAATGGGCAGGGGTTAAGAGTGAAAGAGAATTATATCCACTCTCTCTGATTTGCAGGCGTGCCAAAAGGCCGCAGATGGGAGTAATCATATATGGAACAATATGCAATTAAGGGCGGGAATCCTCTGGTCGGAGAGGTAGAGATCGGAGGAGCAAAAAATGCCGCGCTTCCGATTATTGCAGCCGCTGTTATGACAAATGACACGATACACATTGACAATGTTCCCGATGTGAGAGATATCAATGTACTGCTACAGTCCATGAAAGAACTTGGCGTAATCGTGAATCGGCAGGATCGGCATCGTCTGACGCTGAATGCCTCGCACATACACGGTCTGGTAGTAAACGACGACAATATCAAAAAGATCCGGGGGTCATATTATCTCATCGGATCCATGCTCGGAAAATATAAAAAGGTTGAGGTGGCCCTGCCGGGAGGGTGCAATATCGGCAGCCGCGCTATCGACCAGCACATTAAGGGGTTCCGCGCCCTGGGAGCGGAAGTGAAGATTGAACATGGTCTGATCAAGACGCAGGCCGAACGGCTCAGGGGCAACCATATTTATATGGATATCGTATCGGTGGGGGCAACCATCAACGTGATGATGGCGGCCACCATGGCGGAGGGAACCACGATTATTGAAAATGCGGCAAAAGAACCTCATGTGGTGGATCTGGCCAATTTCCTCAACAGTATGGGGGCCAATATCAAAGGCGCCGGTACGGATGTGATCCGTATCAAAGGCGTGCAGAAGATGCACGGCACGGATTATACTATTATACCCGATCAGATCGAGGCCGGCACGTTTATGTTTGGCGCGGCTATCACAAGAGGGGATGTGACGGTAAAAAATGTGATCCCCAAGCATCTGGAGTCCATCAGCGCCAAGCTGCAGGAGATCGGGTGCGAGGTGGAGGAGTCCGACGACGCGGTGCGCGTGGTTTCCGCAAAACCTCTGCGTCATTCGCATGTAAAGACGCTGCCGTATCCGGGATTTCCCACGGATATGCAGCCGCAGATTACTGTGGCGTTGGGGCTGTCCCAGGGAACCAGTATCGTGACGGAGAGCATTTTTGACAATCGTTTTAAATATGTGGACGAACTGACCCGTATGGGCGCAAGCATCAAGGTGGAGAGCGGCAATATGGCGATCATTGACGGTGTGAAGCGATATACGGGGGCAACTATCACGGTTCCCGACCTGCGGGCGGGCGCTGCGCTGGTGATGGCTGCACTGGCGGCGGAGGGCATCAGTATTGTGGAGGAGATCCACTATATCCAGAGGGGATATGAGGATTTTCATCTGAAACTGCAGTCACTGGGGGCACAGATTGAGATTGTGGATTCCGAGAGGGAACTGCAGAAATTCAAGCTGAAGATCGGCTGAAGAACGGCGCAGATACCGGGGAAGAGCGATATGCGGGAAGCTCGGGCTAAGGTCGTGTAAAATCCCGGACTAAGATCGTGAAAATCCGGGTTGACAAAACCGTATGATACGTGTATTGTATTCTCAGGTAATAAAATTCCATATTGTACTTGACTCTTATTCAGAGTGGTGGAGATACATAGGATCTGTGAAGCCACGGCAACCCCGCGTAGGCGGAAGGTGCCTCCCTGAGCGAGAACTCCCTGTTTTGAAACAGGTCGAACAATACTAGGATTTGATTATCAAAGCTATCGGGTCCGCTTATACTGGCGGGCTTTTTCTTTTGCGGAAAAGGTCTTCCCGGGCGGATACAAAATCAAAAGAATGCTGTTAAAAAATCAAAGGAGGATGAAGATGGAAAAATTATTGTTTACTTCGGAATCGGTGACGGAGGGCCATCCGGACAAACTGTGCGACGCGGTGTCGGACGCGATTCTGGATGCGCTGATGGAAAAGGATCCTATGAGCCGTGTGGCCTGTGAGACGGCGGCCTGCACGGGATTTGTGCTGGTGACAGGAGAGATCACTACCAGCGCGTATGTGGATATTCCCAATATTGTACGGAATACCGTAAAGGAGATCGGTTATGACAAGTCGGAATATGGCTTTGACGGCAATACCTGCGCCGTTATGGTTGCCATCGACGAGCAGTCCGCGGATATCGCCATGGGGGTTGATACGGCCCTGGAGGCGAGAGGACAGGAAAATAAAATGACGGATGAGCAGCTTTCGGCCATCGGCGCCGGAGATCAGGGAATGATGTTCGGATATGCCACAAACGAGACAGAGGAATATATGCCCTATCCGATTTCACTGGCACATAAGCTGGTAAAACAGCTGACCAAAGTCCGCAAGGAGGGGACGCTCCCTTACCTGAGGCCGGACGGTAAGAGCCAGGTTTCCGTGCAGTACGATGAGAACGGAAAACCCGTCCGTCTGGAGGCAGTGGTCCTTTCCACCCAGCATGATCCCGATGTGACACAGGAAAAGATCCACGAGGATATTAAGAAATATGTTTTTGATCCCGTTCTTCCGGCGCACCTGGTGGACGCGGACACAAAATTTTTTATCAATCCCACGGGACGTTTTGTCATCGGAGGACCTCACGGGGACGCGGGGCTGACCGGGCGTAAGATCATTGTGGACACCTACGGCGGATATGCCCGTCATGGCGGCGGCGCTTTCTCCGGCAAGGACTGCACCAAGGTGGACCGGAGCGCTGCCTATGCGGCACGCTATGTGGCGAAAAATATTGTGGCCGCAGGGCTTGCCGACAAGTGCGAGATCCAGCTGTCTTATGCCATCGGTGTGGCGGAGCCCACGTCCGTGCGTGTGGACACTTTCGGAACCGGAAAACTTTCCGAACTTGAACTGGTGGGCATTATCCGTGAAAACTTTGATCTTCGCCCGGCGGGGATCATCAAAATGCTGGATCTGCGCCGTCCGATTTATAAGCAGACGGCTGCTTACGGCCACTTTGGCCGCAATGACCTTGATCTGCCCTGGGAAAAGGTGGATAAGGTGGATCTTCTGAAAAAATATCTGGAAAAATAACGGTCCTGCAGATGCACAGGCGCTAATTTTTCTCACACCCATCTAGCCACGGGGTCTCCCTTTGCTGTATAATGTAGGTATTACATTTGCAGAAAAGAAAGGGAGGCCCCGTATGGCATTTGCACATCTCCACGTCCACACGGAATATTCGCTGCTGGACGGCTCCAATAAGATCAAAGAATATGTAAAACGCGTAAAGGAACTGGGCATGGACAGCGCCGCCATCACCGATCACGGCGTCATGTACGGCGTCATTGATTTTTACCGCGCGGCCAGGGAGGCGGGGATCAATCCGATTCTGGGGTGCGAGGTCTATGTGGCTCCCGGTTCCCGGTTTGACCGGGAACTTTCCGGCGGGGACGACCGTTATTATCACCTGGTGCTGCTGGCGGAAAACAACACCGGATATGCCAATCTGACCAGAATCGTCAGCCGGGGATTTACGGAGGGATACTATTACAGGCCCCGGGTGGATATGGAGGTATTGGAGAAATACCACGAGGGGATTATCGCCCTCTCGGCCTGTCTGGCGGGAGAGGTGCAGAGATATATCACAAGAGGTATGCCGGAGGAGGCGGCCAGGGCAGCGCGGAAATACGAAAACTGTTTCGGAAAGGGCAATTTCTTTCTGGAACTGCAGGATCACGGCATTCCGGAGCAAAAGCATGTCAACACGGAACTTCTGAAGATGAGCAGAAATATGGACATTCCTCTGGTGGCCACCAACGACGTTCATTACACTTATGCGGACGACGCGCAGCCGCATGATATTCTCCTGTGCCTGCAGACTGGCAAGAAGCTGGCGGATACGGACCGCATGCGTTATGAGGGCGGGCAGTATTATGTAAAGAGCGAGGAGGAGATGAAAGCGCTGTTTCCCTATGCGGAGGAGGCGGTGGAGAATACGCAGAAGATCGCGGACAGGTGTCATGTGGAGATCGAGTTCGGGGTGACGAAACTGCCGCATTACGAGGTGCCGGAGGGATATGATTCCTGGACCTATTTAAACAGGCTGTGCATGGACGGTATGGTCAGACGCTATGGGGAAAAACTGGATGCGCCTGCGGGCAGCACGGGACAGACCCTGCAGGAGCGGCTGGACTATGAACTGGACGTGATCCGCACCATGGGGTATGTGGACTATTTCCTGATCGTTTGGGATTTTATCAACTATGCCAGAGAAAACAATATTCCGGTGGGACCCGGGCGGGGCAGCGCGGCGGGGAGTATCGTGGCATACTGCCTTGCCATCACGAACATAGATCCCATCCGGTATAATCTGCTGTTTGAGCGTTTCTTAAATCCGGAGCGCGTGTCCATGCCGGATATCGATATTGACTTCTGCTTTGAACGCAGGCAGGAAGTCATAGATTATGTGGGGCGCAAATACGGAGCCGACAAGGTGGTGCAGATCGGTACTTTCGGCACAATGGCCGCAAAAGGCGTGATCCGGGATGTGGGGCGCGTGATGGATCTGCCTTATTCTTATGTGGATTCTATCGCCAAGATGGTGCCGTTTGAACTGAATATTACGCTGGAGCGTGCGCTGGAGATCAATCCCGAATTTCGGAAACTGTACGAATCTGACGAGCAGGTACACAAACTGATCGATATGTGCAGACGCCTGGAGGGGCTGCCCAGACATGCCTCAACCCACGCGGCGGGCGTGCTGATCTGCCCGGAGGCGGCGGATGAGTTTGTTCCTCTTGCCAGAGGCTCCGACGGCGCCATTACCACCCAGTTTACCATGACGACGCTGGAGGAACTGGGACTTTTGAAAATGGACTTTCTGGGTCTGCGCACTCTGACCGTGATCAACGATACGGTGGAATTTATCCGGCAGACCAGGGGAGAGCGGATCGATGTGGATCATATCGATTATGACGATAAAGTGGTGCTCTCGACTGTCGGAAGCGGACATACGGAGGGGATGTTCCAGCTGGAAAGTCCTGGGATGACCAGCTTTATGAAAGAATTGAAGCCGGAAAATCTGGAGGATATCATCGCCGGAATCTCCCTGTACCGCCCGGGCCCGATGGATTTTATCCCCAAATATATCAAGGGAAAATCCAGAGGCGGGAAGATCGAATATGCCTGTCCGCAGCTGGAACCCATACTCGCGCCTACCTACGGCTGTATTGTCTACCAGGAGCAGGTTATGCAGATCGTGCGGGATCTGGGAGGATATACCCTGGGGCGCAGCGATCTGGTGCGCCGCGCCATGAGCAAGAAAAAGCAGTCGGTGATGGAGAAAGAAAGGGCGAATTTCGTCTATGGCAACCCGGAGGAAAACGTACCCGGCTGTGTGTCCAGGGGGATCGACGAGCAGGTGGCCAGCCAGATCTATGACGATATGATGGATTTTGCCAAATACGCATTCAACCGGTCGCACGCGGCGTGCTATGCGGTGGTGGCCTATCAGACCGCCTGGCTGAAATACTATTATCCGGTGGAATTTATGGCGGCGCTGATGACATCCGTCATTGATAATCCGCGCAAAGTGTCGGAATATATTCTGGAGTGCCGGAACATGGGCATCCGTCTGCTTCCGCCGGACGTCAATGAGGGGGAAAGGGGATTTTCCGTGGCGGGAGATTCCATCCGCTATGCGCTGACGGCCATCAAGGGCGTGGGACGGCCCGCCATCGACGCGCTGGTAAAGGAGCGGCGGGAGAGAGGACGCTTCGGCAATCTGCAGGATTTTATAACCCGCATTGCGGACAAGGAAGTGAACAAGCGCGCCGTGGAAAACTTTATAAAGGCAGGAGCGCTGGACAGCCTGGGAGGCACCAGAAAGCAGTTCATGAGCGTCTATGTGCAGATTATGGACGGGATCCAGAGAGATAAGAAGAATAATCTGGCGGGGCAAATTTCTCTCTTTGACATCGTGCCGGAGGAGGAAAAGGAAAACTACGACGTGAAGCTTCCGGATGTGGGAGAGTACTCCAGGGAGATGCTTCTGGGCTTTGAAAAGGAAGTGCTGGGAATCTATGTCAGCGGGCATCCGCTGGAAGACTACAAGACACTTTTGCAGAAGAAGATTACCGCCACTACCGCGGATTTTGCTCTGGACGAGGAGACCGGAAGAACCAGAGTATCGGACGGGGAGAAAGTCACCGTGGGCGGCATGATCGTGGAGAAATCCATAAAATATACAAAGACGGATAAGGTGATGGCTTTCCTCACGCTGGAGGATCTGGTGGGAACGGTGGAGGTTGTTGTGTTTCCCGCGGACTATGAGAAAAACTCCTCTCTGCTTACGGAGGATGCCAAAGTCCTTATCCGGGGGCGAGTCAATGCGGAGGAGGACAAGGACGGAAAGCTGGTCTGTGAGCAGGTGCAGTCCTTTGACAGTATCCAGCGGAAATTGTGGATTCGTTTTCCCGATAAGGAGACTTATCTGGCCAGGGAGGAGCAGCTGCTGCAGGCCATAGAGGAATCCGAGGGCATGGACAGGGTGGTGATATATGTAAGTAGTCCAAAGCCGCAGATGAGAGAACTGCCGCCGAACCGGAATGTCTGCGCGGACGGAGCGCTGGTGGAGCGGCTGGCCGGGCTGTTCGGCACAGACAGCGTAAAAGTGACATATTAGGTTCAGAAAAGGATTGAAAATGTACCGAAAAAGGGTTAAAATAAACGCAGGAAACGATTCTGGGAAAACTTAGGAGGTGTACTGTCATGGCAGATCAGGTGAAGACAATCGGCGTACTTACCAGCGGCGGTGACGCGCCGGGCATGAATGCTGCCATCCGCGCAGTCGTGAGGACGGCGATTGCCCGGGGGCTGAAAGTAAAGGGTATAGAGCGCGGTTATAACGGGCTTTTGAAAGAAGATATCAATGACATGGATGCAAGAAGCGTTTCGGATATCATCCAGCGTGGAGGAACGATCCTCGGTACGGCCAGATGTCCGGAATTTGTAAATCTGGATGTGCAGCAGGAGGGAGCGGCAATCTGCCGCAAGCACGGGATCGATGCGCTGGTAGTTATCGGAGGCGACGGTTCCTACCG
>JAAVAG010000038.1 GCA_014804185.1 Lachnospiraceae bacterium | reverse complement strand
TTTCCCATAGTTTCGGCGGCGCAGATGATCCGCTCCTGTCCCAGAAATTCCATGAAATCCTGCTCCAGGCTCTTTTCCCAGACCGTCTGCCTTTCCTCATCCGCCGGTTTCTGCCGGAACTTCTTCTGCATCCGCTGGGAAAATTCCTGCACCTGCACTTCATTTTCTTTCTTTTGCCTCGCGTCCATCACAGGAAACAAGGCAGGATCTTCCTGTAGAAACAAGGGAAAACTCTCCGGACAGTTATCCCAAACAGCCCTGATCTCCTCCGTGATCTCCTTTTTTGCCACTGCGATCTCTTCTCTCGTCATCTCAACCCTCCGTTAAATGGCTCAAACAAGTTCGATCTCGGCCTCCGAGAGCGCATAGGGTTCTACGACAAATATAGCCCTGTTTCCCGAAACCGTCACTTCCGCCGCCTGCTCTTTCCCCAGCAGATTGACAAGTCTGGCCACGGCCACGCCGGATCCAAATTCCAGCCTGACGGTTTCTTTTTTTCCTGCCGTCTCATAAACACGAACCAATATCTTCCTATTCTCTCCCGGCAGAACGGCCGAAATCACTGTATGCTCCGCTTCAGTCCGAAACAGTCCGCTCTCCATAGGCAGTGTGCCATGATGAGCGTTAGAGGGCTGGCAAAACAGACTGTGATTGCAGGATGTGGCCATCTGCTCCGCTTTCCGGGCATCCGCATCGCATGTGCCGAGCCACAGCGTAATGTGGTGGATTCCTCTCTCGGGATAAGGATCCGGGTAGGTTGCACTGTTGATCAGAGTCGTCGCCAGTTTCTGCCCCTCCGCCCTGTAGCCGTATTTGCTGTCACTGATCAGAACCATACAGGGATTTTCCCCGCGCCGTGCCATTCCATACTGCAGCCCCGGCACATCGCCATGCAAAGCTTTTCTCCGAATAACGCCAGCCGGAATATCATATTGGTAATCTTCCGGCTCATAAGCCAGAGGGATGCGGTACTCCAGAACCGGAACGATATCGCTTCCGCTCTCATGCCAATCCGCTTTCACTTCCACTTTTACGGCGGTCTCATACTGATCCAGGCTGTATGTCGCCTCTATCTTGGAATCCGCAATCTGCCAGTTCGCCTTTACGCTCTTTCGCAGAGGCCCATCCGCTGTAAGTTCCAGTTTCAGACAGCGTTCCACAGGCAGTTCTCGGATATATCTGCCGATGTCCCATGCGCTGGAGGAGGCGGTCTCAGTCTCAATATAGGTAAATCCCGCACCGCCTTTTTGTCCGATCATCTCCACACCGGTGTTCTTGTCGCGCACAGACACAATGCGCCCGGAAGACGATGCGATTCTGGCCGATATCCGATCGTTTTCCAATATGTAATCATCAAACACCCTGGCTACGTGCTCTCTCTCCTGAAAATAGACCGGATACGTCTCCGGCTCTCTCTCGGAAAGCACCACTGTGGTATATCCAAGAGCCGGAACTGTCACATCCACCAGTACACGTATATATCTGTGGCTCCAATAATGCTGCGTCTCTTTGTCCAATAGCTGAAATTGGATATCTTTCCCCTGATGATCCGTCACACGGATCCTCCGCAGATCTCCCGTCCAGTCCCAGACGGTCAGTTCCGCCGTCTGTCTCCGCTGCCAGGACAGTGTATTGAAAATATGAAAGATCCGGGTGCGTCCGCCGCCACGCTCCGTGCTGGGGACGCCGATGAAATTCTCAATTCCGTAGCCCGCTCCCGCGCCCTCCGACTGGCTGTAATATGGATCCACATCCACTGGAACGGAGGATGTATCAATACTGCGGCTGATGGAACTCATTGCTTTCTGCATCTGGGTATTGGCCGTCGCCATGGAAGTCTGGAACAGCCCCATGGCATGTTCTCTGGAATCCTGCACACAGGAACCTGTGAGAATATCATGAAAATGAGTAAACAGCACATCCCGCCATGCTTTCTCCATTTTCTCTTTTGCAAATCCAAAGCCCGTAAATTCTCCCGCCATCACGGACAATGCCTCCGCATCCAGAAGCGCCGCCTCCAGACGTCGGTTTGCTCTCTTGATTCTGCTCTGCGTGGTATAACATCCCGGCGCAAAATAATTGAGTTCTCTTTCCACCACCGGCAGCTTCTCCCACAGACTTTCCGCCTCTTTGAAAAACGCATGAAAAGTACCGAACTGAATCCGGGGATAGATGGGCCACTCCATCATCTCCAGCGCCCGCTCCACATCCCTCCTGGTGGGCCCGCCGCCGTGATCTCCCACGCCATAAACCACCAGGCCCGTGCGCAGTCCCATGCACCGCTTACTGATCTCGGGAAATCCCGCCGCCATATGGGGCGTAATGGCGCCGTTATACCAGTTGGGCTCCCGGTAGGCCAGAACATCCTTTCCGGAGGGCGCTCTATAGCGATAGAGGATTTCCTTACCTCCGTTTCCCCGGCAATGGTAATAATACTTCACTTCGCCGAACCGGTCAATCTCCGGCACATTTGCGCTGTGTCCAAAGGTATCCGGAGAAAAATCCACCTCCAGTCCGTCCACATCCCACACCCTTTTCATGTACTCTTTTGTATACTGAATATGACGCAGCAGAGACTCCCCTGTGGGCATGTTCTTGTCTGTCTCCACCCAGGCGGAAGCGGTCACTTCCCAGCGCCCCTCCGCGATCCTTTTTTTGATCTCCTCCATCATCTCCGGATCATATTCCTCCACGATCCTGTATACGGCTCCCTGCGACTGGGAATAGCAGAACTCCGGATACTGCTCCATAATGTTCAATATGGAACGGAATGTGGCCAGCGTCACCGCCACGGTCTCGTTAAAACTCCACATCCAGTTCATATCGATATGGGCATGAGCAGCCAGAATCAGCTTATAACTCTTCGCCTCCTGTGCCATGGGTGCAAGCATCTCTTCCGCCGCTTCACAATCCTGATTGACAAGAGCTCCCTGGGCATTTATCTTATCCAGCAGAAAATCCAATGCCCGTTCCAGGATACTGTCATAACGCCCGTCCTCCGTTTCCGAAAGATGCATGGCAAACTCCAGTTCGCTGATGATTCTGGTGTCGGCCCTGTTGGGGCGTGTAATATGCATCTGCTCTTCTTTTGGCATTCCAAAGGTATCCTCATACTCCGTCTTTTCCCGGTTTCCTCCAATGGATGTCTTCAATTTTATAAATTTTTCAACAATACCAGCCATCGTTGCCTCCTTTTTGCCTCATCTCATCCACAACAGATTTCCGATACTCCATGGGAGCCATACCCATGATTTCCGTAAACGCCCGGTTAAAGCTGCGCTGACTGTTAAATCCCGCCTCCGCCCATATGTCCGTCAGAGGGGCGCTGCTGGTTTTCATCAGCTGCATGGCATGTTCCAGGCGGATATGGTTCAGATAACGGCGGAAATTCGTCTGCAGGCGCCCGGAAAAGATATTGGAAATATAATACTTGTTCGCATGCATTTCCCGGGCCAGTATCTCCAAAGTCAGAGGTTCCTGAAAATGTTCCATAATATATTGTATCACCTGGCATGTGAGTTCCATGTCCTCAGACCGTTCCCGTCTCTCGGGTGCAAGTCGGGACCAGTTCAGCGCAAACAGCACCTGAATCCATGCGGAACAAATCGCAATGTCCGGCATCTCTCCCCCCTGTCTCTCCCTGTCAATGCGGGAAATCGCATACAGTCTCTCCAAAGCAAGCGCACTGTCCCCGGACATCATCTCGGCTGTCAAAAATGGACAGGAAGGTATATATTTCCGTACAGAATGCAGATACATACCGGTGAGAGAGTCTTCAAAGATAAACAGCCGCGCCAGGCTGTCCACCGGAGCATGGTAACTGTGTATCTGCTGCGGAAAAATGACCGCACAATCCCCCGCTTTCAATTCCTGCCTTTTTTCCATTATCTGTACCACCACGCTGCCTTTCAGAACCACCAATATCTCCACATGATCATGCAGATGCTCCGGAAACTCCAGATTCACGGACTCGAATGACTGTACGACGCACTTTTTGTTTTCATAAAAAGGTCTCATGGGCAAAAATCTTTCTGTTGGACAATTTTTGGCTAAATGTTTCTCTCATTTGACAATCATTATAGTACGGCAAATGCTATAATGTAAATACACAAAACAAGATTATACCCGGGATCACAAAAGTATGCGCACCCGGGAGGAAAGAGAGGTATTGCTATGGGCAGAGACAAAAAAGTGCTGATTTTCCAGGGCGGATGGGACGGTCATGAACATGCTCTTGTAGCCGCCAGCTTTGCTGCGATTATGGAAAAACATGGCTATTTATGTGAGATTCATTCGGATCAGAAAATCCTGTTGGACAGGGATCACGTCATGGAGATGGATCTGATCATCCCCTGCTGGACGATGGGCGACATCGAACCCGCCGCACGGGAAAATATCGCAAAAGCCGTAGCCGCAGGCTGCGGACTGGCAGGCTGTCACGGCGGCATGTGCGACGCCTTCCGAAATGATACGGAATGGCAGTTTATGACCGGAGGCCAGTGGGTCAGTCATCCCGGCGGAGACGGCATCCATTATCAGGTGAATATCCGCCACGGTTCCAGCCCTATTCTGGAAGGTCTGGAGGACTTTGAGGTATGCAGCGAACAGTACTATCTGCATGTGGATCCAGCGGTAGAAGTACTGGCAACTACTCGCTTCCCTGTTGTTTCCTATTATCACACATCCAATAAACCTGTGGATATGCCTGTTGCATGGACCAAATTCTGGGGAAACGGCCGGGTGTTCTACAATTCTCTGGGGCATCACGATGATGTGTTCGAAAAATCCCCTCAGGCACAGAAACTGATGGAGCGCGGAATGCTCTGGGCGGCAGAGGGCAGACAGTATGCCCTGGATCACGGCCTTACCACAGAACGCTTCGAAAAATAGACATCTGAACTTAAAATAGGACACTCTTATATCAAATATGAAACGCCCGTCTGACCGGGCAGAAAGGTGTATCTTATGGAAAAAGTAAAAATAGGCATATTAGGACTGGGCGCCATCAGCGGCATTTATCTGAAAAATCTCACAGAACTGTTTCGCGAAGTGGAAATTGCGGGCGTCTACGACCTGATTCCGGAAAAGACCGCCGCAGCCCAGAAAGAATACGGAATCGCCAAAGGCTATTCCTCCATGGAGGAAATGCTGCAGGATCCTGAAATCGAGATCGTTCTGAATCTCACAAGACCTTTTGAACACTATGAAACCACAAAGGCAGCGCTTCTGGCCGGCAAGCATGTCTACAGCGAAAAACCTCTTGCCGCCACCCTGGAAGAAGGAAAGGAACTGGCAGCGCTGGCGCAGGAAAAAAATCTGATGCTGGGAGGAGCGCCGGATACTTTTCTGGGCGCCGGTATCCAGACATGCCGCAAGCTGATCGACCATGGATTTATCGGCCGTCCCATCGGCGCTTCCGCCAGAATGATCTGCCACGGACACGAAAGCTGGCATCCTGCTCCTGCATTTTATTATCAGTATGGCGGCGGTCCCATGATGGATATGGGTCCTTACTATCTAACTGCTCTGGTCAGCCTTCTGGGCAGGGTAAGTACGCTCACAGGCATAGTTTCCAAAAGCTTTGACACCCGCACTATCACCAGCATGCCCCAATACGGGCAGTCTGTAAAGGTGGAAGTTCCCACCCATGTCAACGGCATCATGCAGTTTGAAAATGGAGCGGTTGCCACTATCACCACTACCTTTGACGTCTATTATGACAACTCCGCCAGCCTGGAGATCTATGGCACAAAAGGGACTCTCCGGGTTCCGGATCCCAACGGATTCGGCGGTCCTGTAATGCTTCTGCGGCCCGAGGACGGCTCTTTCAGAGAAATACCTCTGGTCTTTGATCACAAAGAAAACAGCCGCGGCCTGGGCCTGGCGGATATGGCAAAAGCCCTTCGGGAAGGCCGCGACATGCGCGCAGGCAGCCAGCAGACTCTCCACGTGCTGGAGATCATGACGGCTTTCGAAAAGAGCAGCCGGGAAGGAAAACTTATCACCCTGGAAAGCCCATATGAGCGAAAAAATGCAATGAATGAGGACGGAATCAGAGGCATTCTTTAATATCAACAGAAAAGCGATGAACCCTAACGGCTCATCGCTTTTTCTCATAACTATATATTTT
>JAAVAG010000037.1 GCA_014804185.1 Lachnospiraceae bacterium | reverse complement strand
GAGGATTGGGGTATCAATTATGACATTTGGAGATTTTCTGTCTGATCGGCTGGGGCGGCTGATTTTTCATGGTGTTGTGATGGCGGCGGCATTGGCGTTTTTGATCGTTACGGGAACACAGTCCGATGCAGCGGTTCTTTTGTTTGTCATTCTGGCGCTGATTTTTGCGCTGGAACAAGCAATCGATTTTATGAAATGCCGCGCCCGGCTGGATGAACTGGAATCCATTATGGCGGGGCTGGACAAAAAGTATCTGTTTGCCGAGTGTGTTCCCAGGGCGCGGAATGTTTATGAGCGCAAACTGCTGGAATTGTTTCGCAGAGCCGGGCGTCACATGGTTCAGGCGGTTTCCGATGCCGAGGCCGCACAGCGGGAGTACCGGGAGTATATAGAGAGCTGGGTGCATGAGATCAAAACGCCGATCACGGCGGCGGGGCTGATTTGCCGCGGCGCCGATTCGGAAGTGCGGCGTAAACTTTCACCGGAACTGGCGCAGATCGAGGCCCATGTGGAACGGGCCTTATTTTACGCGCGGGCGGAAAGCCCGGAAAAAGACTTTATTGTTCGCCAGACGGACCTCGCAGAAATTACAGCCCAGGCCCTCAACCAGCATAGAACCATTTTGATGCAAAACGGGGTACGGCTGGAAACAGACAGCTTGAACCAAATGATCTATACGGATGGGAAGTGGACTGCTTTTATAATAGGGCAATTATTACAAAATGCCGTCCGCTATCGGAGTGAGCATCCGATGGTAACTCTATGCGCAGAACAAATCGGGCAGCAGGTGCGGCTGGTGGTGCAGGATAACGGGATCGGGATTCCGGTTCACGAACTCCCCCGCGTTTTTGACCGCGGCTTTACCGGCAGCAATGGACGAGGCCGCAGCGGCCGGAGTCCGGCTGGCAGTTCCACAGGGATGGGACTGTACCTCTGCCGTAAGCTGGCAGGCTGTCTGCAAATTGATTTACAGATCGCTTCGGAGGTTGGAACAGGCACAACAGTTAGTCTTACATTCCCCGCCAAAGGAAATCTTACAAAAATGTAAGGGAAATCAATATGATTTCGATACCAGAAAATTCTCTTTTGCTGTATCATAGGGCAAAGCAAAGGAGGCGGTGCTATGCTGCAAGTAAAAAACATTGAAAAGTATTATGGCGACAAAAACAATGTTACAAAAGCCCTGGATCATGTCAGCTTTGATGTGTCCGACGGAGAATTTATGGCCATCATGGGAGCATCCGGCAGCGGAAAAACAACCTTGCTGAACTGCATTTCTACGATCGATACAGTCAGCGCCGGAGACATTCTGCTGGACAGAGAAAGCATTGCGGAATTGTCCGACAGCGAACTGGCCCGATTTCGCCGGGAACGGCTGGGCTTTGTGTTCCAGGACTTCAACTTACTGGACACCCTGACCATCGAGGAAAACATCGGTCTGGCCCTGACCCTGAACCACTCAGATCCCGACGCTGTCCAGCGGCAGGTGTGCAGCGTGGCGCAAAAACTGGGCATCATTGATATACTGGGCAAATTCCCCTATCAAATATCCGGAGGTCAGAAACAGCGTACCGCCTGCGCCAGAGCCATCGTTGCAGGACAGTCGCTGCTGCTGGCCGATGAGCCTACGGGAGCACTGGATTCCAAGTCCTCCAAAAACCTGCTGGAAATCATGACTGCCATGAATCAGGATATGGGAGCCACCATCCTGATGGTCACGCATGATGCTTACAGTGCCAGCTATGCGGGGCGGGTACTGTTTCTGAAAGATGGTCGTATTTTCAATGAACTGATGCGGGGAGATCGGGCACGTTCGATATTCTACCATGAGATCCTGGACATTCTGGCCTTGTTGGGGGGTGATGTCAGTGACGTACTTTAAACTGGCTCTCCGCAATGCCAGGCGGCAGGCCAGGGATTACCTGGTCTATTTTGTTACCGTGGTCATGGCCGCCGCACTGCTTTATGCCTTTAATGGGCTGGTGTTCTCCCAGGAGATCAGGCAGCTGGCCAGCGGCATGGAACAGCTGCCTCTGATGATCGGGCTGATCAGCATCGTGGTGGTGTGCGTATTCGGCTGGCTGGTGTCCTACTCCACCCAATTTATGCTCTCCCGCCGGAGCCGGGAGTTGGGAACCTATATTCTTATCGGGCTGGAAAACAAGCAGGTGGCCCGACTGTTCTTTCTGGAAAATCTGGCAGCAGGAGGCTTCGCCTTAGTGCTGGGCATCGCCCTGGGAGGGTTGCTTTACCAAACTCTGCGGGCCATTGTTCTGGCCCTGTTCGGACAACTTTATCACTTTTCGCTGGCTCTCTCCCTGCCTGCCGCAGGGCTGACAGCCGCCTGTTTTGTGCTGATCTACTTTCGCGCTCTGCGCAGGAGCCGCAAGCGTATCCGTCAGATGAAGATTTATGATCTGATTTACTTTGACCGGCAGAATGAGAGCGCACTCATTCAGACCGGCAAAAAGCGTCAGCGGGTGTTTATCCTGTCAATTGTACTGGGTATCATTGGGACCGGCCTGCTCATGGCCGGAGATGTGATGCTGGGTATCATTGGGGCGGGAGTCATTATTATCTTCTTGTTTGGCTTTTTCCTCAGCTTTGCTTCCGGGGTACCGGCTTTCTTCGACAGGAGACCGGCCAGGAAGTACAAAGGCCGGAATCTATTGGTTTTTCGCACAATTACGGCCAAGCTGACCACTATGGGCATCGTTATGGCGACAATCTCTATGATTTTTATTGCCACCATTATCTCGGAGGGTTCAGGGCTGGTATTTCGAGGCATTTTTGAGGGGCGGGCGAAAAACTACTCTTGCTTTGATCTCTGTATCAGTGTTTCAAGCAGTGAGCAGGATCACACTCCTTATCTGGAATATATTGACTGCAATATCCCGGTGGAATCCGATCTGCTATATTCGGTATACCAGGGCAGTGGTAATCAGGTTAGTCGTTTCCTGGAGGAGAGCGCCGCACAAACGAAGTTCCTCAGCTATTACGACACAGACTTAATCCTTCGGTACAGCGATTACACTGCTCTGCGGGCTATGCTGGGCTATCCCGAAGTATCTCTGGAGCCGGGAACCTGTCTGATCCACTGTATGGGATATTTAGAAAGAGTCCTGATGGAATACGATATTCCAATTACCATAGGCGGGACAACACTCGTTCCGGGCGGAGTCTGCACAGAGCCCCTCAATCAGTATGGCTGGGACACCAACGGCGGGAATTTCGTCCTGGTAGTGCCGGATGAATTGGCGGAAAAGCAGCCTGAGTCTCACCGCATCTACTGTGCCTTGACCGCCCGGCCGGTGACCTCGGAACAGTTCGAGGCCTTGCGCAGTATCCGAAATGACGACACCCGCCCGGAACATGATACCCTTCATGGCGCCGCTGACGAACAGGCCGAGGCCGCTGCCCAAACTGCCATTATGGTCTTTCCCCTCTTTTTCCTTGCCCTGGCTTTGACCATGACCGCTGCCACCATCCTCACGATCCAGCAGCTCAGCGAAACCGAGCGCTTTCGCCGCCAGTTCGAACTGCTGCGGAAATTGGGGATGCAGCGACAGGAGATGAAAAAAACACTCCGAAACCAGTTCGTTATCTACTACACTATGCCTGCCTTGCCAGCGTTGATGATTGGCGTGCCCTTTATTTTCCATCTCTCTACGCTGCCGGAGCCCGGGGTTATGACAGGACACAACAGCCCCGGTGTAATCACGGGTATCTCCCTGGGACTGTTTTTCTTGATTTATGCCATCTATATCTTGCTGGCCCATATCAGCTTAAAACGGAATGTACTTCCCGAACAGCAATAAGCAAACTGAATAAACAGGAACTTCTCGAGGCGCCCAATCATTTAATCATTGACAAAGCCGGTATATATGAGACACTTTAATCCGCAAATAAGGGATGCACATAATTATTTTTAAACATATCCCGCATGGCATAATATCTTTCGTGCTTTCTCCAATCATGGTCAATGGAGCCCTCTCCGTAATACTCCAGCTGAGCATTCGGATAGGTCTCCTGCAGCCGTTCAAATTCACTATATGGAATTTTCGTGTGCTCCAGAAAAAGCCTTTCCAGCTTGGGAAGTTCAAATAAATAGGAGGCGTCGCTTACCGGATTATAACTGATGTTCAAGTCCACCAGATTGGGGGTATACTGCAGAAAACTGATATCCTGCACGCGGTTACAGAAGAATTCAAGATATTCCAGTTTGGGTACATACTGCAGCATGGACAAGTCGTCGATTCTGCGGATCTTGCCGTTTTCCCATCCCTTTACATTGTCCACCAGAATCAGTATTTTCAGTTCCGGCATAAATTGCAGAAATGACAGGTCAGTCACATAATTATGTCCCAGATCCAGAGCCACAAGATCCGTGCAGTATTTCAGATATTTGGCCTCGTCATCATTTAAATAAAAGGTCTGGGCGCAGGTCTTCATGGTGGAAAAAGCCACAGCATCCGTTCGGATCGTCCAATGGGAAAGAACAATCTCCCACACGATCTTAATCTCGGGAAATGCATCCTGCAGCGCGGCCATCTCATCGTTGGAAAACCCGCACTGACACATATCGATCTTCTCCAGATCTGGCAGCAGTCCCAAAAGCGTGTACATATCCAGATCCAGGGCAGCAAGATCATGGCCGGAAAAATCCAGTTCATGGACATCCGGCGAAATCTGTACTCCATCCACATCCAGTTCCCACACCAGTTCTCCGTCCTGATAACGCTCTGTCAGATCCAGGATCTGCGGCAGGTTCAGGCAGTAATCCCTCACGTCCGCAAGTCCCGTACCGCCCTGCTGCTCCACATAATCCAATACTTCTCCATAGGTCACTGCCGTGTTGGTTGTGAGATTCATGGCCTGCACATTGGCATCGTCAGGAATGCCGGATCGATCTATCTGATATCCTGCGGATTCTTCTTCCGTTATGTTCTCCGTCGTCGTTTCCTCCACAGACGCTGCTGCGGATTCCTGCGCGGCCGCTTTCTGCTCCGCCTCCTGCGATATGTCCTTTTCCGCCGATAGCGCCTCCGCCGGGGCGTCAATGCTCTCATTTCCACAGCCCGACATGCCAAACATCATTGTCACAAGTATTACAATCCCTGTATAATATCGAAAGTGCCTCATTTTTTACGTGTCCTCCCCGAAATTTTTCCGATAGATCCGTCCTTAATAAGGTTTTAGATATGGAGATTATAGCACAGGGCAGAATAATAGTCGAGTGAATTAAAAGCTTTTGACGAACTCCTTGTATGCTAAGCCGAATTGTTCCATTTGGCGTTTCAAATGCATAAAATTGTGCCAATACACAAAAATCAGGAATGGCAGATTGAAGATTACTTGTTTTTATGGTAGCATATTAAAAATCTGGAATTCTGATATGCGGAACAACCACAGAATTGTGAGAGATAAACGAGGAGTATGCCATGCACGATATATGGAATCCCTGGCACGGCTGCATCAAGTGCAGTGAGGGCTGCCAGCACTGTTATATGTATTTTCTTGACCGTTTGAGGGATAGGAACGGGGCGGATATTTACCGGACGAAATCAGCGTTTCGTTATCCACTGCAAAAAGACAGAAGCGGTAATTACAAGGTCAAAAGCGGTGAAATGATTCGTGTTTGTATGACTTCTGATTTCTTTTTGGAGGAAGCCGATGGCTGGCGGGAAGAAGCGTGGGAAATTATGCGCCAGCGTCCGGATGTGAAATTCTTTTTATTGACAAAACGTCCGCAGCGCGTGGCGGAATGCCTGCCGAAAAAATGGGGCGATGGATGGGAGAATGTGATGCTTAATGTCACCTGCGAGAATCAGCGCAGGGCGGATGAACGCATTCCGCTTTTATTGGATCTGCCGTTCAGACATAAAGGCATTATGTGCGCGCCGTTGATTGGCGCTGTCAGCATAGAGAAATATCTTGGCGCAGGGCAAATTGAACAGGTGATATGCGGCGGTGAAAATTATGATGGTGCACGACCATGTGATTTCGACTGGGTAAAAGGTTTGCGGGCAGAATGTGTGACACATGACATTACTTTTTGCTTTATTGAAACCGGGACATTTTTTGTAAAAGATGGGAAATGTTACCATCTGCCGAAAAAGCAGGTACAAAGTGAAATGGCTTTTAAGTCCGGAATGGGGTATCAGGGAAAGGCAATCAACTGGAAGCTGATGAATCGCATTGGGGAGGAACTTACTGAGGATAGTATGTATGTGCCGCATTATCGTGAAAACTGTGAGAAGTGCGGAAGTCGATTGATTTGTAATGGCTGTTCTGACTGCGGACGGTGCGGGGAGTAAGCAGGGCATAACGGCACGGTAAAACCGCTCATCTTTCCATTTTATATTTATAAATTGTCGGGAAAATACAGTTGAAGAAAGCTAATGTATGGCTTATAATAAACGAAATGCTGGTTAGAAGGGTGAATGATGCATAGATTAATTATAAATAAACTTGGCCCGATAGAGTGCATATGATTCAAAATGAAAAGATTGATGAGATTTCAAAGGTTATAAATAATGAATTTGATGAACTTTTAAACTTGCAGGATACAGAGGAGGCAGGTGCAGATTTATAATGCCATTAATAGGATTTGAGTCTATATGCAGCAGGGATGCTGCACAGATAGTGTCAAGAGATAGAGGGAATCCACAGTATCATAAAGGAATTAATAGTGGGAGAGTGTATGTTTCTCACTATAAGATTGATGGAGTTGTAATCAAAAGTGGAAGTAAATGTGATTATCTGCTAATGAATGAAGCGGCTTGAATAGCGTGTCTAATTGAGTTAAAAGGTTCTGATTTAATAAAAGCAGCAAAACAATTAGAAGCAACAGAAAATACATTATTTTCAGGACAGTTTTAAAATGGAATAACAGGATTTATGTGAAACCTGCAAAATTTAGACAGCACACGGTTCTAGTGCGGAAAGAGAGAAACATTATGGCGGTAAAAATGTTGATGAGAGGCGCTGTTCTTCCGGGAAACAGTACAGTAGAACTGAAAGATTTTGAGATTCCCACACCGGGACACGGCCAGGTTCTGATTCAGACAAAAGCAACCACAATCTGCGGCAGTGACATCCGATGCATTTACAGGGAGCATACCGGAAAAGGACCGGAAGGTTATATTCCCGGCATGGTGGCAGGACATGAACCCTGCGGTGTCATCGTGGAGGAAGGGGAAGGTTTAAAAAGATTCAAAAAAGGCGATCGCGTAATTGTGTACCACATCTCTGGGTGCGGCGTCTGCAATGACTGCAGGAGAGGATACTATATTTCGTGCAAGAGCAGATTCCGTCAGGCTTACGGGTGGCAGAGGAACGGAGGAATGGCTCCTTATATCCTTGCGGAAGAAAAGGATCTGATAGCCCTGCCGGATGAACTCACCTTTAAAGACGGCGCGCAGGTTGCCTGCGGGTTCGGCACGGTATATGAGCCGATGGAAAAGATCGGCGTGTGCCGGAATGACGCGGTGTTTGTTACCGGGTTGGGGCCGGTGGGCCTTGCGGCTCTGATGCTGGCAAAGGCGCTGGGGGCCAATAAACTCATCGGCGTGGAAATGAATGAGTACCGGATTAAGCTGGCTGAGAAGCTGGGACTGGCAGATTACGTATTTAAACCCGGAGAGGACACTCTGGATCAGATTTTATCCGTGACCGGCGGCAAAGGCGTGGAAAGGGCCATTGACGCATCCGCCAGTGATGCGGGAAGGCAGCTGGCAATCCGTGCCACGAGAGAGTGGGGGAGAATTGCTTTTGTGGGAGAGGGCGGAAGCTGTACATTTCAGCCCAGCCCGGATATCATACACGGACAGAAGACGATCTACGGCTCGTGGGTGACATCGCTGTGGAGAATGGAAGAACTGGTGGAGCGTCTGGTGCGCTGGAATATTCATCCGGAAGATCTGGTTACACATGAATTCCCGATAGAAAAGGCGGACGAGGCGTATCGGCTTATGGCGAGCGGTCAGTGCGGCAAGGTGGCAGTCGTTTTTCATGACGAGGACGGAGGAAAAGATGAATAGCAGGATTGACCAGAGAACAGTCCCTGTCAGGACACTGCATGGCGGAGAAAAAATCCCATGCATGGGACTTGGCACATTTGGATCGGATAAATATGATGCGGATACTGTCTCGGAGGCTGTATATGGGGCGATTAAATATGGTTACAGACTGATCGACTGTGCTGCGGTATACCAGAATGAGGACAGGATCGGAAAGGTTCTGCAGAGGCTGTTTGCAGAGAAAGAAGTGGAGAGAGAGGATCTGTTTATCACTTCCAAGGTATGGAATGATATGCACGGAGACGGGCAGGTGCTGGAATCCTGTCAGAAGAGCCTGTCGGATTTGGGACTGGATTATCTGGATCTGTATTTTGTCCACTGGCCGTTTCCCAATTATCATGCGCCCGGATGCAGCGGCGATTCCAGAAATCCGGATTCCAGACCTTTTTCGGTGGAAGAGTTCATGGGCGTATGGAGACAATGCGAAGAACTGGTGGACAAAGGGCTGGTAAGATACATAGGCATGAGCAATATGACCATCCCCAAGCTGGAGGCGGTACTGCCTCTGTGCAGGATACAGCCCGCCGCTCTGGAGATGGAACTGCATCCGTCTTTCCAACAGCCGGAGTTGTTTGCCTATGCGCAGGAGCATAATATTCTGCCCATCGGATACTGCCCTATCGGTTCCCCGTCCAGGCCGGAAAGAGACAGGACGGCGGAGGATGTGGAGGATATGCGGCTTCCGGCAATAGAGGCGGCCGCCAGGGCGCATCAGGTACATCCCGCAGTGATCTGTCTGAAATGGGCTGTACAGAGAGGGCAGATTCCCATTCCTTTTTCGATAAAGGAGGCTCAGTACATTTCCAATCTGAAATGTGTCACGGAAGATCCCCTTACGGAAGAAGAGATGGAGGCCATCAGGGCGGAAGATAAGAACTGTCGTCTGGTCAAAGGCCAGGTGTTTTTGTGGGAGGGATCCGGGGGCTGGGAAGACCTCTGGGATCCGGATGGCGTAATCGTGACCGGATAAAAATTGGGGTGTACATCATATAATAAAACGGGGCTTTGGCAAAAGTCCCGTTTTATTATGATGAGAGGGAAGTGTGGAGCAATTATTTCTTCAGACATTCCAGAATGGGTTCGATATATTTCCGATCTGAGATATCGTAGGACGAAGATATCATTTTAATCATCTCCTGATCTCTCTCTGTTTTGCCTTTTTTTGCTTTCATCATTTTCACAAACATTTTCATCATAAGCTTTGAGGAAACGGACATTTTTTCATAATTAAATCCGCCCGGACAATAGAAAACACTTACTTTTTTTAATTCCGATTCTTTAAAATTCTGCTTAAGAGCCGGCTCGATTTTTGGCAGATCCATCGGACTTCCACCCACACAAAAAGCAATAAGTTTCTTATCCGCCCATTTGTCTATATTGCGCTTAAACCAACCAAGTTTGCGGATGCTGCCCGCACATGCCCAGCCGCCGAAAATAATTGCTTCATATGCCCCCAGATTTTTCTTTTTTGCCTCTGACCATGCAAAACAATCGGCCCCCGCCGCCTCTGCGATCCATTGGGCGTACCGCTTGGTAAAACCTGTCTGCGAATGATAAATAACTACAATTTTCATCTTCTTACCGCTCCTTCTCTGAATGGACAGTCCTGTTTTCCAGGTTTTCAATTCCCGCATAGAGCTTTGATAAAAGAATAAAAAGTGTTTCTATTTCTTTTTCTGTATAAACTTCAAAGAGATATTTCAATTGCTCCTGATATTGCGAAAATTCATTCTGAAAATAGTTATTCACTTTTTCAGTGGGGCAAATACACAGAGCTCTTGTGTCCTGGGGGCTCTGCTGAATTGTAATAAACCCTTTTTTCATCAGGGCATCAGCCAGCTTTTTAATATTCTGTCTGGAACAGCCCAATAAATTTCCTAATTGGGTAAATGT
>JAAVAG010000036.1 GCA_014804185.1 Lachnospiraceae bacterium | reverse complement strand
TTGCCCTACATCAATTCCGTTTTGGAGAGCGGATTTGCAATATTGAACAAACAGTTCTGAGATCTTCGAGAGGAATAAGTTTATCCGTTTATCCGGTTATTTCCATAAAAGGCATTGCAAAACATAAGTGGCTATGATAAAATGGAGACGATTGGAAATGACAAAAAAATAACAATCATTGTAAGCACGAAAATGCGGAAAATGGAGGAAAGTCAGATGTCTAGAAAAGTTGTATTAGCAGGCGCATGCCGTACAGCGATCGGAACCATGGGCGGAAGCCTGAGCACAACGCCGGCGGCGCAGCTGGGCGCTATCGTTATCAAAGAGGCGCTTAAGAGAGCGGGAGTGGCTCCCGAAGCGGTAGATCAGGTGTATATGGGGTGCGTGATCCAGGCAGGACAGGGGCAGAACGTTGCCCGTCAGGCAGCAATCAAAGCGGGTCTTCCCATTGAGGTTCCCGCGGTGACCATGAACGTAGTGTGCGGATCCGGGCTGAACTGTGTGAATCAGGCGGCACAGATGATCATGGCAGGAGACGCCGACATTGTAGTGGCAGGCGGTATGGAAAACATGTCCATGGCGCCCTATGCGATTCCCCAGGGCCGTTACGGCTACCGCATGGGCAATGCGACCATGGTGGATACCATGATCAAGGATGCCCTCTGGGATGCATTCAATGATTATCATATGATTAAGACCGCTGACAATATCTGTGAGGAGTGGGGTCTGACCCGTGAGGAACTGGACGAGTTTGCTCTGAAGAGTCAGTTAAAGGCGGAAGAGGCTCAGAAGACCGGCGCGTTCAAGGCGGAGATCGTTCCCGTGGAAGTCAAGAAGAAGAAAGAGACCGTTGTGTTCGACACAGACGAGGGTCCCCGTCCCGGCTCTACCATTGAGGGACTGGCAAAGCTTCGTCCCATCAATCCGGGCGGATTTGTCACGGCAGGAAACGCTTCCGGCATTAACGACGGCGCTGCGGCTATCGTCGTGATGAGCGAGGAGAAAGCAAAGGAACTGGGCGTAAAACCCATGGCTACCTTTGTTGCGGGCGCGCTGGCAGGCGTAAGGCCCGAGGTAATGGGAATCGGTCCCGTTGCGGCCACAAAGAAAGTGATGGCAAAGACAGGCATGAAGATTGAGGATTTCGATATCATCGAGGCCAACGAGGCATTTGCGGCACAGTCCGTAGCGGTTGGCAAGGATCTGGGTATCGATGTTGACAAACAGCTGAATCCCAACGGCGGCGCTATCGCTCTGGGACATCCCGTGGGCGCTTCCGGATGCCGTATTCTGGTGACGCTGCTTCATGAGATGCAGGCAAAAGGCGCAAAGACAGGCCTTGCTACTCTCTGTATCGGCGGCGGCATGGGCTGCGCTACCATTGTAAAGATCGAAGACTAATTTCAGGAATAAAAAGCTTATGTGCAATATGCATTTCCCGGGGAGGGCATATTGCACATTTGTGTGAAAAATATTCAGCAGTCCGGCTGGCCGGTACATATGTCATAAAATCGGGTCCGGCTGGACTGCAGCAAAACAGGGAGGTATAAAAGTGGAGTATATTGTATATGAGCAGAAAGGGCAGTACGCAGTTATCACCATCAGCAGGGAAAAAGCGTTGAACGCTTTAAACTCGCAGGTGCTGGAGGAACTGGATCAGACCCTGGATGCGGTGAATCTGGATGAGGTGAGATGCCTGGTTCTGACTGGCGCAGGTTCTAAGTCCTTTGTGGCGGGGGCGGACATCGGAGAGATGAGTACCCTGACAAAGGCGCAGGGAGAGGCTTTCGGCAAAAAAGGAAACGATGTTTTCCGCAAACTGGAGACATTCCCGATTCCTGTGATCGCGGCGGTGAATGGATTTGCACTGGGCGGCGGATGTGAGATTTCCATGAGCTGCGACATCAGAATCTGTTCCGATAACGCGGTGTTCGGACAACCGGAGGTGGGACTTGGCATTACGCCCGGTTTTGGCGGCACACAGAGACTTGCGCGTCTGGTGGGACCCGGCATGGCAAAGCAGATGATCTACACGGCACGCAATATCAAGGCGGATGAGGCTTTCCGCATCGGACTGGTGAATGCGATTTATCCCCAGGAGGAACTGCTTCCCGCTGCGGAGAAGATGGCGGCCGGCATTGCGAAGAACGCTCCTATCGCCGTGAGAAACTGCAAGAAAGCTATCAACGACGGCCTGGATCTGGATATGGACAAAGCAGTGGAGCTGGAGGAAAAGCTGTTCGGCGACTGTTTCGAGTCCTATGATCAGAAAGAGGGCATGACCGCTTTTCTGGAAAAGAGAAAAGTAGAGGCGTTTTTAAACAAGTAAGCGTAAATCAAATATTTTTTAAATATAAGGAGGAACTACAATGAAGGTAGGTATTATCGGAGCCGGCACGATGGGCGCAGGTATCGCCCAGGCATTTGCAATGACGGATGGCTATGAAGTATGTCTTTGCGACATCAAGCAGGAGTTTGCTGACGGCGGCAAGGCCAGGATCGGCAAAAATATGGCATTCCTGGTTGGCAAGGAGAAGATCACGCAGGAGAAGGCTGACGCTGTGATGGGCAAGATCGCCACTGGCCTTAAGGATATCTGCACGGACTGCGATCTGGTGATTGAGGTGGCTCCCGAAAATATGCAGATCAAGAAGACAACTTTCAAAGAACTGCAGGAGATCGTAAAACCGGACTGCATCTTCGCTACAAATACTTCCTCCCTGTCCATCACGGAGATCGGAGCAGGTCTGGACAGGCCCATGATCGGCATGCATTTCTTCAACCCGGCCGACAGGATGAAACTGGTGGAAGTGATCGCAGGCGAGAACACTCCCGCTGAACTGGTTGATAAAATCAAGACCATTGCTGCGGAAATCGGCAAGACTCCCGTGGAAGTCAAGGAAGCTCCGGGCTTTGTGGTAAACAGGATCCTGATCCCCATGATCAACGAGGCAATCGGCATCTATGCGGAAGGCATTGCCAGCGTGGCCGATATCGACGAGGCTATGAAGCTGGGCGCATCTCATCCCATGGGACCTCTGGCGCTGGGCGATCTGGTAGGGCTGGATATTGTGCTGGCTATTATGGAAGTGCTGCAGAACGAGACGGGAGATTCCAAGTATCGTCCTCATCCCCTGCTGAGAAAGATGGTTCGCGCAGGCAAACTGGGTAAGAAGACCGGCATCGGTTTCTATGACTACAGAAAGTAGTTTGATATTATAAATGTGGAGGAAATAAAATCATGGATTTTACTTTAAGCAAACAGCATGAAATGGCGAGAAATCTCTTCAGAGAATTCGCCGAAAAAGAAGTAAAACCTCTTGCACAGGAGGTAGATGAAACAGAAGTTTTCCCCAGAGGCACCGTTGAAAAGATGGCAAAGAGCGGTTTTCTGGGCATTCCCGTACCCAAGGAGTACGGCGGACAGGGCTGCGATCCTCTGACTTATGTCATGTGCGTGGAGGAACTGTCCAAGGTGTGCGGCACCACAGGCGTTATCGTGTCCGCTCATACGTCTCTGTGCTGTGATCCCATCCAGACATATGGAACGGAAGAGCAGAAGCAGAAATATCTGGTTCCCCTTGCAAAGGGCGAGAAGCTGGGCGCATTCGGTCTGACTGAGCCGGGCGCGGGCACAGATGCTCAGGGCCAGCAGACAAAAGCCGTACTGGACGGAGATGAGTATATTCTCAACGGATCCAAAATCTTTATCACCAACGGCAAAGAGGCGGATGTCTATGTAATTTTTGCCATTACCGGCGTGGATACGGACGCAAAGGGCAGAAAGAAAAAGAGAATTTCCGCATTTATCGTAGAAAAAGGAACACCTGGTTTCAGCTTCGGAACCAAGGAAAAGAAGATGGGTATCCGCGGATCATCCACCTATGAACTGATTTTCACAGACTGCCGCATTCCCAAGGAGAATCCGCTGGGACAGGAGGGCAAGGGCTTCGGTATCGCAATGCACACGCTGGACGGCGGCCGTATCGGAATCGCTTCCCAGGCGCTGGGTATCGCGGAGGGCGCTCTGGAGAGAACCATCGCATACGTGAAAGAGAGAAAGCAGTTCGGAAGAGCCATCGGCGCATTCCAGAATACACAGTTCCAGCTTGCCGATATGGCTACCAAGGTGGAGGCTGCAAAGATTCTGGTTTATAAGGCGGCCATGGCCAAGGCAACACAGAAAGTTTATTCCGTGGAAGCCGCGCAGGCAAAACTTTATGCCGCAGAGGTAGCTATGGAAGTGACCACCAAGGCAGTGCAGCTGCACGGCGGTTACGGTTACACCAGAGAGTACGATGTGGAACGCATGATGCGTGACGCAAAGATCACCGAGATCTATGAGGGAACCAGTGTAGTACAGAGAATGGTTATCTCCGGCGCGCTGCTGAAATAATTTACCAAAAACAAATTTGAAGGAGTGAATATACAATGAAAATCGTTGTTTGCATTAAACAGGTGCCTGATACCAAGGGCGGCGTTAAGTTCAATCCCGACGGTACTCTGGACAGAGCGGCAATGCTGGCAATCATGAACCCGGACGACAAAGCGGGTCTTGAGGCGGCGCTCAGGTTAAAAGACAAATACGGCGCGGAAGTGACCGTTATCACCATGGGACTTCCCAAGGCGGAGGATGTCCTGCGCGAGGCTCTGGCAATGGGCGCGGACAAAGCCATCCTTGTGACAGACAGAGTGCTGGGAGGTGCTGACACATGGGCTACCAGCCAGACACTGGCAGGTGCGATCCGCAACCTGGAGTATGATCTGATCATTACCGGCCGTCAGGCTATCGACGGCGACACCGCACAGGTCGGTCCGCAGATTTCCGAGCATCTGGGCATCCCTGTAATCTCTTATGCGCAGAAGATAGAAGTGGAAGGGGACAGCGTGATCGTAGAGCGTCAGTTTGACGACAGATACCATGTATTAAAAGCTAAAATGCCCTGCCTGATCACTGCACTTGCTGAACTGAACGATCCCCGCTATATGACTCCCGGCGGAATTTTCGACGCCTGCAAGGCGGAGATCACCACATGGGGAAGAGCAAATCTGGTGGGCGTTGAGGATTCCAATCTGGGTCTGAAAGGTTCTCCCACACAGATCGCAAAAGCATCCGATAAGGTCAGAAAAGGCGCGGGAGAAAAGGTAGAACTGGATCCTGCGGAGTCCGTGGACTATATCGTAGGCAAGTTAAAAGAAAAACATGTTATCTAACGGAAAGAGGTGTTAACGATGAATTTAGAAGAATATAAGGGCGTATTTGTCTTTGCGCAGCAGGTGGATAACGAGATCAG
>JAAVAG010000035.1 GCA_014804185.1 Lachnospiraceae bacterium | reverse complement strand
GCACCGTTGCTTCCTGATTGTTGTATATACTGCAGAAGACCTGGCCGGAGTTGGCGACCTGCGCCACCAGATCCGTATAATAATTAATGAAATTGGTCTGCTTCTGCACATTTGGATTCAGCGTCCATTCCTCCGCGGCAAACGCCTCTTTCATCGCCTCCGCCGTGGCATAATCCACTGATTCTTCATCCAGCTTAAAGCCCAGCTTTCCGGGTTCTTTCATCAGTGCGCCGTTGATCTGCAGATTTCTGACGGAATACAGAGTCTCCGGGCTGTCCCAGTCTTCCTCCACATAATTCCACGTGCCGTCCGCTGCCTGGGTATATCCGGCGCTGTTGATTTTCTGGAACAGCTGCAGCGGCGCTCCGTTCTCGTCGCACATATATCCGGTATCCGGATTATAGGCGCCTGCCAGCACGCTGTTCATCTTGGTGGTTATATTGTGCACCAACAGGTCAAATTCCGCCTGCATGTTCATCACGATGGATTGCGATACTTTATCATAATCTTTTTTGATATCCGAGCAATCCGCCCTGTAATCCCCTCTCGCCAGCAGCATGGCTTTCAGTCCGCCGATATCGGTGTTCAGCGTGGAAGACACATCCTGCTGCAGGTCAAACACCAGTGCGCGCTTGATATCCTTTTCGCTCTGCGGCGGATATACTTCCGCATTCTGCGGCCAGTAAGGTTTGTAAAAGCCTGTGGCGGGATCCGTCCAGGTCTCCATCTCGTACACTCTGCCGCCCTTGACAAAGTCCACGCCTTCTATCTGTACTTCCACATCGCCGTAGGCGTTCTCTTTATACTCCATTTTCGTCAGCTTGGCCAGTTCGTCCAGAAGCTGGTTCCGTGCATCCCGCATGTCGTTGGCATGCTCCACGCCGCCGGCCTCCACCTTGCGGATGGCATTGTTCAACTGCTGGATCTGACGGCCATACTCGTTGACGGTATTTATTTTCTGTTTGATCTGCGTATTCAGATTATTCTGGTAGGCGCACAGGTCGTTGTAGACCGCGCCCGCCCGGCTCAGGAACTCGGAGGCGCGCTGCACAAGCAGGCCCTGGGTCACGCTGCTGCTGGGATTCTCCGCCAGCTGCTGTACCGCCGTCCACAGATTGGACAGGGCCGACTGAAAATCCTCCCCGTTCAACTCTCCCAGCAGGTTTTCCACTTCGCCCATTACTTCCGTGGAAACCTCATAAAACATACTGCGCCCGGATTCCCGGCGGTATGTTTTATCCAGAAAATAATCTCTCACTTGTCTTGTCGCGGAATAATTAACCCCAAGACCGATCTGCTGATTAGAAATAGCTCTGGGGTTTACGGATATGGTATTGTACATCTTGGTAGCCAGCAGCGACTGCTGTCTGACATACCCAGTTGTATCGACATTGGTCATATTGTGTGCTACTGTGTTCAGCACATTCTGGCTCGTCTGTAATCCGGATGCTCCTACGTATAAACTTCCCATAAGCGGCATAACATTATCTCCATTCTATCACATATTTCGCATGCGGGACACTGCCGTCTTACCCTCTAACAGTCAACGCCCCACATGGCGGGATATTTCATTGTTTTGCGTCAAAACCGTTCTGTCCCACTCCCATCAGGCTGCCGCTGGTATAGGCGCCCTTGTTGTAATTGGCGGTTTCCGGCGCGGTCTTTACAGACTGGAGCAGGTTCATATCAAACTCCACCATCTCCAGCGCGTTTGTGAGCAGTTCCCTGTTCTGCTCATTCACCCTCTGCATGCTGGTTGTGACTGCTTTCAGCCGGTCATGAATCTCCGCAAGTTTCCGGCTCTCCTCAGGCCTGCCCTCCAGCATCTGTATCAGATCCACTAATTTTAACTTTTCAACATCCCTGTTCGTGACATTGGCGATATCTTTCAGCACACGGCCTCTCTGTTTCTCCAGATGGCTGATCCTGCCTACCACCGCTTGCTCCTCATCCGTGATATTCTGTAACGCTTCCAGATCGCCCGCCACGATGACAGGCGTCTTTTTCATGGATAATCCCAGCAGCACCTCGTACTCGGCACTTTCTTTTTCCAAAACGTCCATCAAGTTCTCCATCAAACTTGCCACTGGGATTACCTCATTTCTCCATATTTCTGCATCAGTTTCTCAGCAAAGCTTTCAGTGCTCACCTGATAAGTCCCGTTGTCAATCCTTGCCTTGACAGAAGCAATCAGATCTTCTCTCACATCAGGAACATTCGCCAGCGCGGCTTTTGCGCTCTGAATATCCTTTCCCGTGCTGCTGATCTGCAGCTTGTCGGAAGCTTTCACACTGGCATTGCTCCTGACCTGCACCGCTTTCTTGGTGTCATACAACTGCTGCATCTGAGAATAAGCCTCTATACGCATTCAGGACTCCTCCTTTCCGGATCACATATCTCTTCCTATGATCTCTTCGTCCGTCATATATCTGTCTCTGTACTAAGAATATCGGATAAATTCTGAGATACTTTAGAGAAAATCAGTAAAAAAATCCAATCCCTTTTCCCGTCCTCTTGACATTCCGGCGCTCCGCGTGATAAGACCATATATAATGGCTCTGCGCGCATCGGCACAGGCCGCCGCGCGGCAGTTTGCGTTTTTAAATTGTTTATGGAAGGAAGTGTATCTCTCTGGATAAAATATTGATCATAGAAGACGACACGGATATCAATCATATCATCGCACACTCGCTCCGGGAAGAGGGATATCTGTGCGCACAGGCTTTTTCCGGCACCGAGGGACTTCGGTTCATGGAGGAAGAAAGTTTTTCCCTGATCATTCTGGATCTGATGCTCCCCGGGCTGACAGGGGAGCAGCTGATGCCGAGGCTCCGGGGCATCCCCGCCATTGTACTGAGCGCCAGGGCAGATGTGGACAGCAAGGTAAGGCTCCTGTTGGGAGGCGCCGCGGATTACATGACAAAACCCTTTGACATGCCGGAACTCCTTGCACGCATCGCCGTTGCGCTCCGCAAGGGCGCAGCCCGGGACATGCAGTCTCTCCTGACTTATCAGGACCTGCATCTGGATCAGATCTCCCGGGAGGTCCGGGTGGGAGATACGCCCGTCCGGCTCACCAAAACGGAGTACGCTATCCTGCGCCTGCTGATGCTAAACGCCGGACATGTCATTGCCAAATCCGTTATCCTGGACCGAATCAGCGAGGATACCCCCGACTGCATGGAGAGTTCCCTGAAAGTTCATATCAGCAATCTCCGCCGGAAGCTGAAAGAATGCGGCGGAAAGGATTATATTGAAGCCGTCTGGGGCATCGGTTTCAAACTGGCCGACTGCTGAAAATCTTTACCTTTTCTTAACCATCTTCTTTACCGCCGTCTTAACCTTTCGGCCGTATCCTGCTAAGGCAAAGGTGAAAGATTTTAAAAAGGAGGTAATCTGTATGGACTTTTGTCTGACAACCGACGCCCTCTGCAAACAATACGGGCGTTTCAAGGCGCTGAGCGGCGTTTCCATGCACGTTCCCAAAGGGGCGATCTACGGCTTCGTAGGCAGAAACGGCGCCGGCAAAACAACACTGATCCGGCTGATCTGCGGCCTGCAGCGGCCTGACTCCGGCGAATATTCTCTTTACGGAATTCCCCACACTTCAAAGGAGATCGGAAACGCCAGAAGACGTATGGGAGCTGTGGTCGAAACGCCGTCCGTCTATACGGACATGTCCGCGGAGGATAATCTGAAAGAACAGTACCGCATACTGGGGCTGCCCTCTTTCGAGGGAATTCCGGAACTTCTGCGCCTGGTAGGCCTGGAAAACACGGGACGCAAAAAGGCGGGCAATTTTTCTCTGGGCATGCGCCAGAGACTGGGGATTGCCGTTGCACTGGCTGGAGATCCCGATTTTCTCGTTCTGGACGAACCCGCTAACGGCCTGGATCCCCAGGGCATTATAGAGATGCGGGAACTGATCCTGAAGCTGAACCGTGAGCGGCAGATCACCGTGCTGATCTCCAGCCACATTCTGGATGAACTGGCCCGGCTTGCGACCCATTACGGCTTTATCGACAATGGGCGCATACTAAAGGAAATCAGCGCGGAGGAGCTGGAAGCCTCCTGCCGCAAGTGCACGCGCGTCAAAGTATCCGATACCAGAGCGCTGGTTCGTGTGCTGGACGCTTCCAGCACCGAATACCATATTATTTCCGACGCAGAGGCGGATATCTTCGCCGAAATCAATATTTCCCGGCTGACGCTGGCCCTGGCGGGGCAGGGCTGTGAGGTACTCTCTCTGCATACCCGCGACGAAAGCCTGGAAAGTTATTATATCGGCCTTGTAGGCGGCGGACCGCAGGCGGCGGAAAACCATGCGGACCACCTGTCCGGGGATTCGGGAAAGGAGGGGACATCCCATGAATAAACTGTTATGCGCGCACTTTGCGCGGTTGAAAAAAGATAAAATTTTCCTGATCAGCGCGGCGCTTATGTTTGCCCTGGGCGCTTTCCTGCCATATAATCAATACAGAGAATTTGTCAAATACGGCTATGTGACATCTCCCGACAATCTGTTTTTCGGCTACCCGCAGATGATCGGCGTCCTGTCCGCCGTATTCTGCAGTCTTTTTCTAGGAAAAGAATACAGCGACGGGGCCATCCGCAACAAACTGGCGGTGGGACACAGCAGAATTTCCGCCTATCTGTCGTGCCTGGTCGTATGCATTACAGAAGCGCTTCTGGTGTCCGCATCCTATATGATCGGATCCGCCATATCCGGCATATCACTGCTGGGCGCTTTTCAGTCGCCGGCTTCGGTGCTGGTGCTCTACCTGCTGGAAAGTATTCTGATGATCATCGCTCTCTGCAGTCTGTTTGTCCTGCAGTCCATCCTGAATCAGTACAGAGCAGCGGCAGCCGTGATCAACACCTTGGGAATCTTCATCCTGATCTTTCTCGCCGTGTATGTTGCGGCCAGACTGGATGCGCCGGAGTTTTATGACGGCTATATATTCACGGATTCTCTGGGCAACATGACCACGGAGCCGATTCGCAACCCCCAGTACCTGACAGGAGCGGCCCGGACGGTTTATGAGTTTTTCCTGGATTTTCTGCCCACCGGACAGGCGCTGCAGTTTACCGGTATGAACGTGTCATATCCCTGGCGGCTTCCCCTGTGCTCTTTGCTGATCACCATCGTATCAACCGGCGCGGGACTGGCGGCCTTTTGCCGGAAAAATATAAAGTAACCGGCAGGGCCGCCGGGAAAGGAGCACTGCCTCTATGGAATTGCTGTTATGTATCCTGATCTTCCTGCTTCTGGCAGTGATCCTGATCTTATTGATAAAGCTGCATCTCATTCACAAAACCGCGGAAGAGATTCGGTCCGCTTTCGCGGAAAGAACCGCCGCGGACACGGACACCAACACCCTGATCTGCATTTCCTCCAGGGACAGATATCTGCGCAGACTTGCCGGGGAAATCAACGCGCAGCTGCGGTGCCTGCGCAAAGAACGTCATCGTTTCTATCAGGGAGATCTGGAACTGAAAGAGGCAATCACCAATATTTCCCATGACCTGCGGACGCCGCTGACCGCCATCCACGGCTATCTGGAACTGCTGGACAAAGAACAACTTCCCGGCCCTGCGGATCATTATTTTGCCATGATCCGCAGCCGCTGCCGGGTTCTGGAGCAGCTGACAGAGGAACTGTTCCTGTATTCCGTCGCAACTTCTGTCCAGGAACTGTCCCCGGAGTGGCTGGATCTGAACCGGGCGCTGGAGGAATCTCTGCTCTCCTCCTACGAAACTCTGCGGCAGCGGAAGATCACGCCTGATATCTCCATCCCCCGGCGCCGCATCCGGCGCTTTCTGGATCCGGGCGCTTTAAGCCGTATTCTGGGGAACATCATAAGCAACGCCGTGAAATACAGCGACGGGGACTTTTCCGTCACACTGTCGGAGGACGGTTCCATCCGTTTTTCCAACAGCGCCCGCAGGCTCAGCGCCGTGACGGCAGGGCGTCTTTTCGACCGCTTCTATACCGTGGAAACCGGCAGAAATTCCACCGGTCTGGGGCTTTCCATCGCCCGCCTGCTCACCGAGCGCATGGGCGGGTCAATCCGGGCGGAGTTTTCCGACGGCAGGCTCAGCATTGTTCTCCTGTTTCCCTGCGGCGAAGAGAACTAAGGGCCGTCCCTCCATTCATGCCCCCCTGACAATGGCATAATACGCTTTGGACGTAATCCGCTGCATCAGCATATAAAACAGCGCAAACACCAGATAACAGCAGACCGTGACCGTAATCAGAAGTCTCAGGTTTGTCAGAGAAAACAGCACCAGCAGTTTGTGCATCAGCGGAAAAGCAAACGCAAGGTGCAGTCCCGCCGTCAGAAGCGGAAGAAAGAATACGGTCAGGATCTGTGAATTGATACTCTGCCTGATCTCTTTTCCCGTCATTCCCACTTTCCGCATGATCTCAAACCGCGCCTGATCCTCATATCCCTCCGAAATCTGCTTATAATACATAATCAGAACCGCGGCAAACAAAAATACGATCCCCAATAAAATGCCCAGGAAAAACAAGCCGCCGTAGATACCATAAAACCCGGCGCGTTCGGCCGCGGCTCCCTCACAGGACACTGCGGACAGCTGATTTTGTTCCAGCGACAGACTGTGCAATTTTTCCATAATCTGCCTCTGAATGTCTATCTGTACTTCCGTCTCCGCTTCCAGATCAAAACCATAAAACCATGTGAAATTTACAAGCCTGTTTCCCCTTGCATCCGCTATCTGCATCATAGGACGCACGCAGGCGTCAAAATCCGGCACAACGACATAGAGTGACGGAATGATCTGCATGGCGTCCACACCGTTGTCCACAAACTTTTCCACTGTCCTTTTCACACGGCGGGGCGTCTCATCGCCGAAGGCCACCGTTTCCTCCTCATAGCGGTACTTGGTGGCACACACCAGCACCTCGTCCGGCTCCAGCGTTTCATTTTCCCCCGTCAGACGGTTGTAATCCTCCAGCGGCACAATAAAAATCTCCCAAGTATCGGCATAGGAATCCGTCTGAAAAGAGTAGGCTGCGCTGTCATAGGTAGCGATCCTGCCGTCCCGGATCACACTGCCCAAATAAGCGGTCCGATAATCCAGCACCATCTCCGGCTCCTGTCCGTTTGCCTGCAGAATCCCGCCTGCAAGCTGCCTGACCGCCTCTGTACTGTCAGAGTCAAATTCCCCGGGATCCTGCATCGCCACCGTAAGGTTGATATTTCTGGGATACCGGGTGCGCATACTGTCCTCCGCCCCCACATACAGACACACCGTTCCCGACAACATGACAAGAACCATGGTGCTGAGGATACAGATGGATGCCAGACCTGCTCCGTTGCGTTTCATGCGGTACGTCATGGAGGATACGGACACAAAATGCCCCGTTTTATAATAATAGCTTTTATTCTTCTGCAAAATCCGGCAGATCACCACGGATCCGGCGATAAACAGCAGATAGGTAGCGACAATCACCATGATTACAGCCACAAAAAACCAGACCAGCGCATCCACGGGATTGTCTATGGAGACCGCCATATAATAGGCCGTCCCCAGAAGCGCCGCTCCTGCTGCCGCCACAAACCAGTTTGCCTTAGGCGGTCTCTCTCCCACGTTTTCGCTTCGCAGAAGTTCAATCGGGCTGGCCAGGCGAATCTGGCGCAGGCCGTTTATCAGAATGAGCAGAAAAATGCCCGCAAATAATTTGACTGTCCCCCAGACCGCCTCCATATCCAGTTTCAGGGAAAATGAGATCTCTCCCAGCAGAAGATTTACGGCGCCAAGTTCCGCAAACTTGGAAAAAACAATTCCCGCGGTCAGCCCGCCCGCCAGAGCCAGCACGGCTGTGATCAGGTTCTCCCGCAGCAGAACCCGCGCCAGATTCCACTTTCCCATGCCCAGGATATTGTACAGTCCAAACTCTTTTTTCCTCCTGCGCACCAGAAAGGAATTGGTATAAAACAAGAATATCACCGCAAATACGCCGATTACGCCCCTGCCCAGCCTCATCATCTGCTGCACCACATCTCCCCCCGGCATGGCGGAGAGCACTTCGCTTGCACACAGAAAGGCGACGATGTAATACATCATGACCATTCCCATACAGGTCAGGATATACGGCGTATACAGCCGTTTATTTTTATAGATTCCGCTCCAGGCCATCTTCAGATAAAATCCCATTTTCATCTTCCATTGCCTCCTGTCGCCAATATTGTGAGTGTATCCGAAATTTTCTGATACAACTGTTCATTGCTGCTCTCGCCCCTGTATATTTTGTGGAAAACCTCTCCGTCCCTGATAAATAAAATCAGACCGGCATGGCTGGCGGCCTTTACAGAGTGCGTCACCATAAGTATGGTCTGCCCCTGCCTGTTGATTTCTCCAAAAAGCCGCAGCAATTCGTCCGCAGCCCTGGAATCCAGCGCTCCCGTAGGTTCGTCCGCCAGAATCAGCCTGGGTTGTGTGATCAGCGCCCGCGCCACCGCCGCCCGTTGTTTCTGCCCCCCTGACACCTCGTAAGGGTATTTTTTCAGGATATCGGCAATGCCAAGCTGAGCTGCAATGGGTTCGATACGCTTCTTCATCTCACCATGAGACTTTCCCGCCAGCACCAGTGGGAGGTAAATATTGTCCTCCAGGGAGAAAGTATCCAGCAGATTGAAATCCTGAAACACAAATCCCAGATTGTCCCGCCGAAATGCCGTGGCCTCGGCTTCCCTGATCCGGGATAGAATTCTGCCCTCCAGGCTTACCGTCCCGCCGGTTGGCTGATCCAGCGCCGCCAGAATATTGAGCAGCGTCGTCTTTCCCGATCCGGATTCTCCCATGATAGCCACATATTCTCCCCTCTCCACCGTGAAAGAAACATTTTTCAGCGCCTCCACCCTGCTGCCGCCCAGACGGGACGTATAAATTTTCTGAAGTCCCTTCACTTCCAACATACTCATTTTACTTCCTCCGATCTTTCTGATATTCGAACTGCCCTTATCATAAACAAAAGGGAGGCGCATCGCCATCGAACCGGCTTACATTTCCTCCCCCTTTTCTTACATTGCTGTAAGAACATTTATTCTGTTTCTATTCTTGTCTCCTGCAAATCAATCCGCACTTCGGTTCCTCTGCCGCAGCAGGATTGCACGGCAATACTGTGTCCCAGATTGGCACACACCCGCCTGCACAGATACAGTCCGATACCGCTGGCTCTCTTGTCGGAGCGTCCGTTTCCGCCGGTGTATCCCTTTTCAAATATCCGCGGCAGATCCTCCGGGTCAATTCCGATCCCCGTATCCCGTATACACAGCGTTTTCGGCTCCTCCAGTTCAATGGTGACGGTTCCTTCCTCCGTGTATTTCAGCGCGTTGGAGAGCACCTGCTCCACCACAAATAAAAGCCATTTTTCGTCGGTGAGGACGCGCGTCTCCAGGGGCCGGTATTCCAGCCGGAGTTTTCTGCGGATAAACTGTCCCGCAAATTTTTTTACCGCCTGTCTGACAACGCCGTCCAGATCATACTCCTGAAGAACATAATCGGTGGAATCGGCATCCAGACGCAGGAACATAAGCACCATTTCCACATACTGCTCGATTCGGAACAGATCCTCCTGCACCTCCCGGGACAGCTGTGAATCTTCGTTCTGCAGCCGCAGGCGCATGGAGGCGATAGGGGTTTTAATCTGGTGTACCCACAGGGTATAATAATCCACCATATCCAGATACCTGACATTCATCCGGTCCGCAAGCTGTCTGTGCAGATCCGCCAGATGCAGGGCGATCTCCCGATACCCGGCAGCCTCCGAAAAATCCGTGTCCGGCAGTTCAGAGATCAGTTCCGCCTGCAGCCGGGCAATATCCGAAAGCAGCCTGTATTTGTGATAAGCCCGGCGAACGTCAGCCGCAAGAAAAATGACGCCCAGCAGTCCGCAGACAAGGGCCGGATAAATCACCGCTCCCACGGGCAGATGATACAGGGCAAACGTTACCAGAAAAATCAGTACGAAAAGTAAAAAGGTCAGGATTCCTCTCCTGTGCCCTCTGAGATAGGACAACAAAAAACGCATCATTCTTCTTCCGCCCGCTTTATCGGGTCCTCCATTTCTATCCGCCGTCTCTATGTAAGAAGATTCTCTGTGCAGGAAGATCTTCTATGCAAGAAGATATCCCACGCCAACCTTTGTGGTGATAAACTCTGTCAGCCCTGCTCCGTCCAGTTTTCTGCGCAGCCGGTTTATATTGACGGTGAGTGTGTTGTCGTCCACGAAGCTGTCTGTCTCCCAGAGACGTTCCATCAGCCTCTCCCTGCTGACGATACTTCCCCTGCTCTCCATCAGAGTGAGCAGAATACGGTATTCATTTCTTGTCAGCGGAATATTTTCCTCCCTGTAAGTCAGAGACTGATCGCCTGTATTCAGCAGTGCCCCCCGATACTCCAACACCGGCGCGGCCGCCCCGAAGTCATAGGCGCGGCGGAGCATGGCCTGTATCTTCGCCATCAGAACGCTCTGGTCAAAGGGCTTTGCGATAAAGTCATCCGCCCCCATATTGACCGCCATGACAATATTCATATTGTCCGCCGCCGAGGAGATAAAGATCACCGGCACTTTGGACACTTTCCGTATCTCGCCGCACCAATGGTAGCCGTCGAAAAAAGGCAGCGCAATATCCATCAACACCAGGTGCGGCTCATACCGCGCAAATTCCCCGGACACATTCCGGAAATCCCTGACGCACCTGGCGTCCATCTCCCATTTTCTCACCTGCTCACCGACGGCCTCCGCAATTCCTCTGTCATCCTCCACGATCAAGATTCGCCACATATCCGCCCTCTCCCATTCTGTCTTCCCATTCTGTCTTGTTTTCCTGGTCACATGCCGCCTGCGGTACATGTCAGGAACATATAGACGGCATAGACAGCCAGCAGCAGCACTCCCTGCCATTTTCGAAACCGTCCCGTGATCATGGTTGGAATCACCGCGATGCATCCCGCGATCAGACAGGCCGGAAAATCAAACCTGGCGGAACTGGGATCGATGGGCAGCGCTTTTCCCGACACCAGCGCGCTGATGGGCATAATCAGCGCCAGATCAATGATATTTGCCCCCAGAATATTGCCGATGGAAAGGGAGGATTGTTTCTTCACAATAGCTGTGACCGTCGTTACCAGTTCCGGCAGGGACGTTCCCACTGCTATGATCGTCACCCCGATAATCCGCTCATCAATACGCGCAATGTCGGCAAGCACCTTTCCGTTGTCCACCAGCAGCTGGGCGCCCCCCACGATGCCCACTGCCCCCAAGACAAACTTGACAAAATTAACCAGAACTTCTTTGCGTCCCGCATCGCTCCAGCCTCTGCGCTTTCCGCCCTCTTTTTCCTCTTTCATGGAGCGCAGCGCCGAAGCCACATTGTCCCACATAAACACCAGAAAAATCACAATAAGCAGTGCGGAAATGCCGATTCCCACCTCTCCTTTCAGTCCGGACGCCACAATCAGTCCCGCGGCCGCCAGCATGAGAATTGATTTTACAAGATAATCCTTCCGTTTGATTACGGCAGGCATACACACCAGCGAAATCGCCATGATCAGGCCGATATTGGCCGTCACGCTGCCCACGGCGTTTCCCACGGACATCTCTACCTCGCCCCCGGCTGCCGCCATGACGGAAACCAGCATCTCCGGAAGCGTGGTCGCCAGACTTACGATAGTGGCGCCCACGATCAGTTTGGGAATACCGCTGATCTCGGCAATCCAGGAAGCGGCATCAACGAAAAAGTCGCCGCCCTTTACAATCAGCACGATCCCAACGAGAAACAAAATAATTGCCATTGTCAGTTCCATTTTCCTATACCTCTTTCGTATTTTATTATAGACAAAAAACCCCGGTATAATCTGCAACAATTATACCGAGTCAGAAAAACTCATGTATAACCTGCAGCTATACATGAGTCTCGTTATTTAAGACAAACCAGACCAAAGGCCGAGATTGTTGATTTGCCACGCAAACCGCGCTTACTACTCCCTCATGGGTATTTTCTGTTAGAGTGTAATATAGCATACGGGGCGCCGGGCTGTCAAGAATAAACTGATCTTTGAAAACCGACGCTTTCTCTTGACATCTTCCTGTTCCCATGATAATATATCAAGTGTTATACAACGTATGCTATATTATTTGGAGGGTTATAAGATATGCCGCCCAAGGTAAAGATCACACGGGACAATATCATCGACAGCGCTCTGCGCATTATCCGGCAAAAAGGCATGGAGGCACTGGGCGCCCGAAATATCGCTGCCGATCTGGGCTGCTCCACGCAGCCTGTTTTCTCCAATTTCAGCACGATGGAGGAGTTAAAGGCCGCCGCCATTCAGGCAGCGGACGCCCTCTATCAGGATTACCTGCGCCGTGAAATAGACCGATGCGAATTTCCGCCCTACAAGGCCAGCGGCATGGCCTATATCCGGTTTGCTCGGGAGGAACGCCAGCTGTTCCGCCTGTTGTTCATGCGAAACCGAAGCGGAGAAAAAATCGACGAGACCACGGAGGAACTGGAGCAGCTTACGGCTCTTCTGCAGCGGACCGTGGGCCTTTCCCGGGAAGACGCCTTTCTGTTCCACCTGGAGATGTGGATGTATGTCCATGGAATCGCAACCATGATTGCAACCTCTTATCTGGAATGGGACCAGCAGATGATCAGCCAAATGCTTACGGATGCCTT
>JAAVAG010000034.1 GCA_014804185.1 Lachnospiraceae bacterium | reverse complement strand
TGGTGGACAATTCCATCGTGGTGATCGAAAATATTTACAGGCTCAGAGGAGAGGGCAGATCTATACGGGAGGCTGCCACAGAGGGAGCCAGGGAAGTGGCGGGCGCTATAATGGCGTCTACGCTGACGACGATCTGTGTGTTTGCGCCTATTATTTTTACGGAAGGAATTACCAGGCAGCTGTTTGTGGATATGGGACTGACAATTGCCTACTCTCTGGTGGCCAGTCTGCTGATTGCGCTGACAGTAGTACCGGCCATGGCGTCCAAACTGCTGACAAGGACGAAAGAGCAGAAAGAGGGCAGATTGTTTCAGGGGCTGGTAAAAGGCTATGAAAAAACACTGGCGTTGTCTCTGAAAGTAAAACCGCTGGTGCTTCTTCTGGTGCTGGTATTGCTGGTAGTCAGCGTGCTGGCAGCCGTTTCTAATGGTACGGCTTTTATGTCCGATATGGACAGTACACAGCTCAATATAAGTGTGGTGTTGGCGGATGACGCCACACTGTCAGAGACGGCTGAGGTGACGGATGAACTGGTGGCCAGGATCCGTGAGATCGATGATATACAGGATGTGGGAGCCATGACCAGCGGCTCCACCATGTCCCTGCTGACGGGAGGATCGGGCAGCAGCAACGCGGCAACTGTTTATGTGACAACAGTGATGGATAAGACCATGACCAATGAGGAGATCGCGGATATCATTCTGGAAAAGGCCGCCGACCTTCCCGCCGAGATTACAGTGGACACCTCCAGCATGGACATGAGCGCCATGGGAGGCAGCGGAATTACCATCCGTGTGGAAGGAAGAGATCTGGACACACTGCAGCGGATCGCCGGAGAAGTGGCGGCCGTGGTAGAGAGTGTGGAGGGCACTGCGGAGGTGTCGGACGGCCTGGAGGAGACAGCAGAGGAACTGCGTATCATAGTAGATCGGGACAGAGCGATGGAGTATGGGCTGACGGTGGCCCAGGTGTTCTCAAAAGTGGCCTCAAAGCTTTCGGAATCCGGCGCGGCCACCGCGCTTGCGGCGGATGAAAAAGACTACAATGTCTATGTGATCAGCGCGGCGGATAAAGCGCTGACAAGGCAGATGCTGAGCCAGCTAGAAATAGAGGGAACCGGTGAGGAAAATGAGGCCGTGACAGTGACGCTTGGAGAGATCGCCGATTTTCAGGCAGCACAGTCCCTGACGTCCATCAGACGTTCCGGACAGACACGATACGTGAATGTGTCCGCTGCCATAGCTGACGGATATAACGTGGGAAAGGTTGCTACGGAAGTGGAGAGAAAACTGGCGGATTATGAAGTTCCGGCGGGTTACAGCCTTGTATTTGCAGGAGAAAATGAGACCATCAATGACGCTATGGAGCAGGTGGAACTGATGTTGCTTCTGGCGCTTGTGTTTATGTATCTGATCATGGTAGCGCAGTTTCAGTCGCTGCTCTCGCCCTTTATCATTATGTTCACCATACCCCTGGCGTTTACCGGCGGATTTTTGGGCCTGTTCTTTACGGGCAGTGAAGTCAGCGTCATCGCCATGATTGGATTTGTCATGCTGTCCGGTATTATTGTAAACAATGGTATTGTATTGATCGACTATATGAATCAGCTGCGTGAGAGCGGTATGGAAAAGCGGGAGGCCATTCTGACAGCCGGCAGGACCAGGCTGCGCCCGGTGCTGATGACGGCTCTGACAACGATTCTGGCTTTGTCCACCATGGTATTCAGCAATGATATGGGCGCAGAGATGATGAAACCCATGGCCATCGTCACCATCGGAGGATTGGTATACGGCACACTTCTGACGCTGATCGTGATTCCCTGCGTGTATGATATTTTTACACGAAAAGATGCAAGCGTCAAAAAAGAAAAGCATATGTGGCTGAAAAAGAAAAAATAAAGGAACAGGTGTGAATATGGGAAAAATTACCGGAAGAGAGAGGATAGAGGAATTGCCGGAAAAAGTTCTGCTGCTCTATACGGCGGTGGCACAGCTGATTGAGGAGGGGGCGGATGTTGCCGAGCTGCGTGTTCAGGAAATCACGGAGCGGGCAGGTATAGGAAAAGGCACGGCATACGACTATTTTGACAGCAAAGAAGAGATCATTGTGTACGCCATTTTATTTCATATGGAAAATATGCTGCAGAAGCTGCAGCAGGGGATTTGGGAGGAGAAAAATTTCGCGGACAGAATTCGCCTGTCTCTGGAAAGGCTGGACACTCAACTTATGGGCGAAAAGTGCGCTCTCCGTTTTGTGACCATGCTGTTTGACACCACACAGATGGGAACTCTTCTGCGGCAGGCGCTGGAGGAGAAGAAAAAGGAAAGGGAGATGTGTGAGCCGCTGATGGCGGCGGAAACGCTTGTCAGAAGAGGAATAGAGGACGGAGAACTGCGCGGGGATATGCCAGTCAGTTATATGACGTACAGCCTGCTGGCCAAGATGGTGACCTATATGGTATATCTGGTGAGCAGGGGAGAAAGAGAAACCCATGGAGGAAAGGCAGTTCCAGGAGGAAAAGCAGCTCCGGGAGGAGAAGAAGATTCCATCGAAAAGGAATGCACGGACGAACAGTTTCGGAGATATGTTCTGGAGGGGATACTTTCGGAACTGTGCGCGAAGTCGTGTAAATAAAGTTTATATATGGAATGTTGACAAAGATGGTAATTATACATATAATAAAATTTGCAACTATATTTTAGTTGCAATTATATGCAAGGAGATATATGCCCAAAAAGGAAGAACTAATACAAAAGCTATGTAGAAAACCAATTCCAAAGAATTTTACTAAATCAGAATTGGATATACTAATGAAGAAATGTGGATGCGAAAAATTTTTTGGCGGCAGAGGATCAAGTATAGCATATTTTCATGCAGACACAAAAAGAGTTTTACAATTTGATGAACCTCACCCGGGAAAGGAATTATATATTTATCAGATTAAAATGACAATTCAGTTTTTAAAAGATATTGGAGAGTTATAGGAGGGAGTGTTTTGTATGAATTCTATGTTGGAATATAAGGGTTATCATGCCACTATAACGTATGATGCAGATGATGAATTGTTTATTGGAGAAGTTTTTGGAATTGCGGATTCGTTAAACTTTCATGGATCATCGATAGAAGAGTTGAAACAAATGTTTGCTCAGAGTATTGATAATTATTTGGATTTATGTAAACAAGTTGGAAAAGAACCAGAAAAAGAATTTAAGGGAAGTTTTAATGTACGAATACCCTCTGAATTACACAAGAAAATAGCAATGTTGGCAGCGCAACAAAAAATCACATTAAACCAATATGTAGTCAATGCGTTAAATAAATCAATTTGATAAAGCAATGGGGAGGAAAATGTTTGAAAATTTTAAAAGCATAAATATAGGGCAGCCACCTGATGGAATATAAAAACTGCTTTGAAATAAAAGGCATCTCCCGCAGAAGAATCCATGCTGAAAAACACGGAATTCTGCGGGAGATATCATTTTTGGGGAAGCGGGTCTAAAAAAGTCATTACCCGACAGCCCCTTTCTCCACTGCAACCCTGCCTGACAGATGCTCATCTCGAACAAAATGTGTGTTATGAGCACATTTCCAAACTGCGTCGCTTTTTTACCGGAGTTGGCAAATTGTCTTATTTGCCGGAAATGACTACCTTATCAAAGGCCATATAAGGCAGTACGCTGGTGCCGTCCTCCACGGTTTCCTCAGAGATGGCGACCAGATTGTTCAGCAGATCGGCCAGGTTGCCGTTGATCATGGTCTCGCTGACCGCTCCCTTGATCTGACCGTCCTCAATGAGGAAGCTGTTTTTGGCAACACCGGAGAAGTCGCCGTTTATTCCCGGCTCTCCGCCGGAGAAACGTCCGACAACAAGTCCTCTCTTTATGTTTTTGATAATATCCTCGCAGGGGGTATCGCCGCTCTCCACGATCACCGCATAGGAGGAGTTCTTTGCATGCGCAAAACCGGATTTGTTGGCGACATACAGAGAGAGGATAAAGGATTTCAGCACGCCGTCTTTGATCACATCATAATCCTCGGCAAGGAATCCGTCGGAAGTATAGCGGTCGCCGCATACGATGCGGGAATCCCCGGGGCATATGGAAATACTGATCCGCGGATCCGCCACCTGTTTTTCCAGCTTATTCAGCCAGATACTGGTTTTTTCCAGAATGACGCCGTCGGATACGAAGTTGCCCATGATGCTGTAGAGGAAAGAACCAAGGCTGCCGGGGGTGAGGACGATGACACCCTCAAATTTTCCTTCCAGAGGAGTCAGGTGAAGCTGCGCCTCCGTATCGGCCAGATCCTTTTCCAGGGAGCCCAGCTCGATGAACGGTTTATCCAGTTTATCTGTGTAAATGCCGCTTCCGAAGAAGGAAGTAGTCTGGTCCCCCTCGTGGGCGGAAAACATGAGAGACACGGAGTAAGCGCCTTCAAAAACTTCAAATTCCGTTCCGTTGGTATTTTGGTAGATCTTATGGGTCTTATCGTGGGTTACGATCATCTGCTCCATCAGGATTTTGGGATGCCGCTGCTTGATATCGCGCATCAGTTCTTTGGTCCGTTCAAAGAAAAGATCGATATCCGGCTCATAAGCGCCCTGGCGAAATACGCCGTTTTCCTGTTTGGGAGCAATGTCATAGGCCTCGTCTGCGATGCCGTCCTGGGCTGATTTCAGGCAGTCCGCCGCGGCGGCCTTTATGGCCTCGTCGTCAAAGCGGTTGATGGCCACCGCGCCTTTTTTCTGATCCTTGTATGCCGTGATGGACAGGCTGTGGTCGAACAGGGTGCGGAACAGGGAAAATTCTCCTCCGTCCACATTGAATTCGTGGGTTTCCTTTTCGCCTACCGTAAACTGTGCCTTGTCCGCGCCCGCATCCAGAAGAGCCTGTTTTGTTTTATCAGCAATCAGTTTGATGTTTTCCATATCAGCGACCTCCTATCATAATCTTGCAGCGCAGTTCAGGTCCGCCCATTCCCACGGGCATAGGCTGCTTTTTGCCGCAGAAACCGGAACTGACCCAGGTAAAGGAATCGGATACCATGTCCACGGTTTTTAACATGTCGAATGCCACGCCGGAGATGGTGGTGTCCAGAAGCGCGCGTCCCAGTTTTCCGTTTTTGATCTCATAGCCCGTACATACGCCGAACATAAATTCACCGGTGGTGTCTGCCTGGCCGTTGTTGGAATCGATGAGATAATAACCGTCGTCCACGGATGCGATCATATCCTCCAGCTTATCCTTTCCGGGCAGAACGGCAGTATTGCGCATACGGATCAGAGGCTCGTCGGAAAAATTCCAGGCCCGGGCATTCCCTTGGGGCTTTACGCCGAAGTACTGTGCGCTCTGCCTGTTGTTCATATAACCGGTGAGGATACCGTCTTTGATCAGTACCGCGTCCTCAGCAGGTGTGCCCTCGTCGTCCAGATATACGGGAAGAGGAGCCGGTTTTCCAAAGGCTGTATGGGCAAAATCCACCAGATTTACCAATTCGGAACCTACAGGCTTGTTCAGGGCAGGGCCGGCTACGGAGCCGCCAAGCACCAGATCGGCCTCCACGGTGTGTCCCACTGCCTCGTGAGCCAGCATGCCCGCCATCATTCCGCCCAGAATAACGGTCTTGTAACCGGCCTCGGCGTAAACGCCCTCGCGTTTTTTCATGAGAGATTCATAGAGAGCGTCAATCTGCGGATAGAGCAGCGCGGGATCGGTAAAGTTATCGGTGAAGATGCCGGAACCGCCAAAAGATTTGAACAGTTCTATGGGCGTGCCGGAGGTTGTCTCTGTATTCAGGAATACATAAATGTAACTGCGGGGAGCACAGATATGTCCGTCGCAGCCGTCCGATGTGCAGATAATCTTTTCCATGGAATCCGCCCTGGCGGAGATGGAACGGCTGGAGAGATCCGGATATTTGCCGGTGATGTAACTGTCAAGTTCCTTTGCAAATTCTATGTAGCGTTTTTGCTCAGGATCCAGTATTTCTTTGCCGGCAGGAATGTTTTCTGCGGGGATGACCGGAAGAGGGCCCTTTCCTCTGCCCACATGGCGATCCATGAACACGGCGTTTTCGGTGGCGGCTTTCAGCACTGCTTCTGCAGCCTGACCGGAACATTCCGCTATGGAAGAAAAGCCGTTGACGCCGTTCTGATAGACCCTGGCGCTTGTTCCGGAAACCTCGCTTCTCTGGTTGGCGGTCAGGTTGCCCTGGATCAGTGAAACGCCTCTGGAACGGCTTTCCTGAGCCCTCAATTCGGTGTGGACACCGGTGGAAAAGAGGGACTTTTTGTCTGAAACGTAATCATTCAGCATGTTTTTACCTCCTGCATATATTTTTATGAACATAAGGGCGTCCTGCGGAACATGACGCCCGATGTGTTGACGGGACTGTCATGCCGTCAACAGGTAGATTATAGCAGAGATTGAAAGATTTGTATATGTATATCGACTGACAGGTGAAGAATCACGGGTAAGTGGTAAGGTTTTTCGTTTGACTATCCTGCCGCAGCGTCCTAAAATAATCTGTAGA
>JAAVAG010000033.1 GCA_014804185.1 Lachnospiraceae bacterium | reverse complement strand
GGAATTCTTTTTCCCGATTCCAGACCCGCTGTGACAGCCAATTTTGAGCATATACTGCTGCCCTATGCCCCGATTGCGGATTTTACAGGGAGAAGCTGGCCCCGCAGCATGGCAATTCCGGCTATACTCTCAGCCATCAAGCTTTTTATGGGGCTTGAGGAACATGTGGATTCCATGAAACGGCAAATCAACGATGATACGGAATATATTCTCCAATCCGCTTTTTCTTCCATATGTTTTGGTTATTCATGGGGACCTGAAAGGGCTTTGGAAAAATGTCTTTCGGCATATGGACTGACAGGAGAGGTTCACAGCAGGGCGGACTGTTCTGAGGAAGAGTTTATTCATCTGGCAGTAAATAATATTTTAAGCGGATATCCCATAATTGTCATGCCGGAAGAATATACGGACATCATACTGGCAACAGGGTTTTCCGATCAGGGAAAAATATTAAAAGGCCTTCCTTTTCTGGATGGTGATGATGAGAAAAATTCTGTTATGTCTTTCCGGCAACTTAAGAGTTTTTCAGGATGGTATGTAAAAAAGTCTGACCTGCTACTGATAAAACCTTATTCAAAAGTCACTTCTATTGCTGCTAAATGCAGAGAATCTTTGCGGGAGGGAGTCTCTCTTTTAAGCAACAAAATTAACATGTTTGATCAGCCGCTTGAGGGATACGGACTGGTCATATATGATAATTGGTGCAATGAACTCCGAAAAGAAAATAATAAAAGTCTTGTTGAGATCGAGTGCCTGTTTCCCCATATTTTTATACACTATGAGAACAAGCTTTGCATTAAGCAATTCCTGGAACTTTGCATGCATCTGGTCGATGATATGGATAACAGACCTGTCATAACCTCAATTTCAAAATATGAAGAGATGATAGATATGTGTGCAAAAAGCATGCAAAATCTGCTGACTCAGACACCGGAAAATGCAGATGAGGCCAAGGCAAAACGCCAGACTTTGATTGGTATACTGCAAAGGAGCAAAGAACTGGAGGCAGAGGCCCTGGAAGCACTGGCGCCTGTGCTGTCAGAAACGATAAATTGAAGTGGGGAAAAGAGAAATATGGAATCCAATGCTTTCAGAGAGGATTTTCACTTTTTATATACTGCTCTGTTAAGACATCCCTTGATGCTTGCAGATACATGGAAGAAGAAAAGATTTATGGAGTTGTATCAGTTGAAAGCGGAGGAAGTATGCACTTATGACAGTTTGATAGATGCCGCCACTGAATTGACCGTTTTCTTTCAGGATGGACATACGAATATTGAAGTTCCTTATTCCATACAGGATTTTTGCATTCCCTTGAGATTGGAGTGGGAGGAAGACGGCGAATGCCTGGTTCTTAAGGAGAGGTATTGCGAGATGCCTGTCGGGGCGCATATTACAGACGTCGATGGTATAGCAGTTGAAGATTTGATTTCACTTATGTCCAAAAGGATACCGCATGAAAACCGTTACCTGGTAAAAAGCAGGATGGTGGGGTATCCCTATCAAAATTATCATCTGTTCAGCAAAATGAACCTGAAATATTTATTTGGAGAGAAGGATGGGTATGATATATCTTTTTGGGTCAATGGGGAGAAGAGAGTAAAACGATGCTGCCTGGAAAAGTATGACGGTTTTCTGGATTTTGCGGATGACAAAGACTTTATTGCATATGAAATAGAAGATAGTCAAATAATACTACATTTGAACGCTTGTATCTGGAACGAAAAATATAAGAAAACGCTGGAAACTCTGGCGCGAGTATGCCAGGAGAGAAAGATCAAAACGTTTATACTGGATCTGAGCCGGAATATGGGAGGAAATTCGGCCGTGATTGACGAATTCATTTCCTATACCGATGTTGAGAACTTCAGAAGATACGAAATGATAGAGTATTCTTCCGGAGAGCCAAAGCAGATTTCAAGCAGGCGGGAAGTTATCAGAAACGAAAGGAAGCCAGTCTGCTTCCCGCCGGATATCTATTGTAAAGTATCCTGTCACACGTTCAGCAGTGCCAGGACATTTGCGGTCACCCTGAAAGATAATGGAATTGCCAGAGTGATCGGGACAAAAACCGGCGGCAGACCGAATTCATACGGTATGCCCAGAAAACTGCAGATGCCTGCAAGCAAGCTGCGTTTCAGGGTATCCACAAGTTACTTCATGAGACCGGATGCAGGCAGGGATGATGCCATGACACTGGAATTGGATGATATGGAAGGTTAGAGTCGGAGAAAAAGAGGTAAAAGATATTATCAAACAGAGGTGTAATATGACAAGAAGAAATTTATGGAAACCGCAATTGATAAAAAGTCTGAAGATTGCGGCGGCCGCTTTTATCGCCATTGCGCTGGCGGGAGAAATAGGGCTTAAATATTCCGCCACTGCCGGCATCATTACGGTACTGAGCATCCAAAATACGAAACGGGAGACATTAAAGAGCGCGGTGAATCGTTGGCTGGCCTTTTTGTGTGCCCTGTTTTTTTCTGTACTGTGTTTTTCTCTGGCGGGATATCGTGTATTGGCTTTTGGGATGTATCTGTTTCTGTTCGCGCTGGTATGTCTCAGCGTTGGTTGGACGGAAGCCATCGCTATGGATTCCGTGCTGGTTACACATTTTCTGATGGAGAAGAGCATGGATCCGCTTCTGTTGATCAATGAGACGCTGCTTCTTTTGATCGGGACGGGAACAGGGATTCTTGTCAATCTGCATCTTCACAAGCAGCAGGAGGAATTCCAGCGACTTGCCGGAGAAATAGACACGCAGATGAAAAGTATTTTGTGCCGGATGGCCGAAGGGCTGCCAAGTGAGGACAGAAGCGGATATGAGGAATGTTTTGACAGGCTGCGGAAGGCAATTGAGGAGGCCGGGGCGTGTGCCATTTCAAATTATGGCAATACACTGTTTTCAAGCAATTCCTTTGAGTTGGACTATGTCGCCATGAGGGAACAGCAAAGTGTTGTACTGCGGGAAATATATGATAATATTCTCAAAATTCGATATCTCCCAAGGCAGGCGCAGCAGGTGGCGGCGCTGATTGCGCAGATTGGGCAGGATTTTCACAGAGAAAATGCGATAGATGGGCTGTTAAAGCAGCAGGAGGATTTGCTTGAACAGATGAAAGTACAGCCTTTGCCATCCAGCCGGGAGGAATTTGAGGCGCGTGCAATCCTGTTTTATATTTTGATGCAGATCAGGCAGTTTCTTCAGAATAAAGAGGTGAAACAGAAGATATGAAAATATATGTCGGACACAGGAAACGGAGGCGTTTCTATATGAAAAATAAATTCATGGTAAGCTTGCTCTGTATTTGTATACTGTTGACAACAGCAGGATGCGGTGAAGGAGCGGAGGAAGCTTATCATTATTATGAAGAATTGATAGCTGCCGCAAAAGAGTGTATCACCAGGAATGATGGAGAAGAATCTGAGGACTACGATTTCAGCAGTATGATATACATGTATGGCAATCAAAGCAGAATGGGATACCTGATCGAGGACATAGATGACAATGGAACCGATGAACTGATTTTCGGTGAAAACTCCGTTGATCCGGACAGTTCATGGGATGGTGCAATTTATGATATTTACACAGTATCCGATGGAAAACTAGTCCACGTGCTGGACGGATGGGAGAGAAACAGATATTATTTCTGTGAGAATGGAATGATTGCAAATGAGGGGGCTGGAGGTGCGGCATATTTTACATACACATATTTTACTTTTGAGGGAACAGAACTTCATTTGGTGGAGGCGGTTATTTATGATGAGCAGAAAGATGAGACTAATCCATGGTTCTATATGACACAGCTTCAATCCGATGCAGAAAATGCGGAGCCTGTCAGTGAAAAGCAGGCATGGGCAATCATAGAAAAATATGTTTATGAGCATCCGGTATTTACTCCGTTTGTGGAGGAATAATATTGTAATTACCCGGTCTGCTGTGTATAATAGGGTTGCAAAAACAAAAATCTTATGATATGCGAAAAAGAAAGAACATCGACGTGAAATTGAAAAAAGTTACATTTGCAGACAGGGCGGCTTCGCTTAAGAAGCGCATTTTTAAAATTATACAGATTGGGAGCAGGACAGATGTACCCAGTCTGTGCTTTGATATTTTCATTGTTCTTGTCATATTGGTAAATATTTCTATCACTGTTCTCCAGACGTTTGAGGAGGCGGCGGGATACGCCGGAGTGATGGAAATAGTTGAATTTATCACTATGGCTGTTTTTCTTGTGGAATATATTCTCAGGATTTGGACGGCTGACTGTCTTTATCCTGAGAAATCATATCCGGCGGCGGTTTTAGGGTTTGCCCTGTCATTTTACGGGGTGGTGGATCTGTTGACGATTCTTCCCTATTTCTGTCCTTTTTTTATTCCAAGCGGAGCGGTGGTTTTCCGTATGCTTCGGGTGGTGCGTATCCTGCATCTGTTTCGGATCAATTCACGGTATGACGCTTTCAATGTGATTACAGAGGTTCTGAGAGACAAGAGAAACGCTCTGGTTTCGTCCATTTTTCTGGTGCTTGTCTTGATGCTGGCTTCCTCACTGTGCATGTATGGTTTGGAGCACGAGGCGCAGCCGGACAATTTTTCCAACGCTTTTTCCGGGATCTGGTGGTCTATGTCCACACTTCTGACGGTGGGATACGGGGATATTTATCCGGTTACCATAGGAGGGCGGATTATGACGGTTATCATTGCCTTTCTGGGAGTGGGACTGGTCGCTATCCCAACAGGTATCATTTCCGCCGGTTTCGTGGAATATTATACGAAAATCAAGGTGGGAAGTTACTCACAGCACGACGCGGATTTTATCACTCTGAATGTGGCGGGAGGACATCCTTACACGGGGCTGCAGTTAAAGCAGCTTCAGCTTCCGCAGGGGCTTTATCCCGCAGTGGTGCTTCGAGGGGAGGATGTGTACACGCCTCATGAGAGTCTGGTGCTGGAGGAGGGGGACAGTCTGCTTCTGGGCACCGTCAGTGTGAGCCGGTTTGAGTGTCGGATTGAGGAGGTATGCCTGGAGGCAGGGCACAGTTGGATCGGCTACAGGATCAAGGAACTGGACATTTCCCGCAGGGTTTTTGTGGTGATGGTGAAGCGCGGAGGGGAGAACATCTGTCCCCAGGGTTCTACGCTGCTGCAGGAGGGCGATGTGGTATTGCTGCTGGAAAAGATGTTTAAAAATCAATAAGGCGGTCTGCCGGAAATATCGAAGAAAGAATAGGGAGAAACATATGGAGAATTTGGACAAAGGTTTGGAAATTATCAGGCTTCCCAAAGCGGAATGGGAGGGAACTGTGATACCGATGAGATATACCACTGAAGAATATTTTGATGTAAAAATAGAGCGGAATGAGACAGGGTATTCTGTGGAAGTCAGCAGGCAGCAATTTGACACCCCGGTATCTCATTATCCGGAGGAATATGATTTCCCTGATAAATTGTATCAGCCCCATTGG
>JAAVAG010000032.1 GCA_014804185.1 Lachnospiraceae bacterium | reverse complement strand
ATAATATAATCCAGTTCTTCACGAACTGCGACCCTGAAGAACTGGATTATATTATTCCTGCCTCAACTACCGCATCCGCCATCTTGGACACAATCAGTTTTACGGCTCTGATGGCGTCGTCATTGCCAGGAATAATATAATCCAGTTCTTCAGGGTCGCAGTTCGTGTCTCCGATTCCGATCAGTGTAATCCCCAATGCATGTGCTTCCTGCACACAGATTCTCTCTTTCTTGGGATCTACAACAAAAATAGCATCCGGAACTCTGGTCATATTCTTGATTCCGCCCAGATTTCTCTCCAGCTTATCCCACTCTTTCTTGAGTTCGATCACTTCTTTCTTGGGCAGCACGTCAAAAGTGCCATCCTCGGCCATGGTCTCAATAGCATGAAGTCTGTCGATACGGGACTGAATTGTCTTGAAATTTGTCAGCATTCCGCCCAGCCATCTCTCGTTGACATAATACATGCCGCATCTCTCGGCCTCCGTCTTTACCGCATCCTGCGCCTGCTTCTTGGTACCGACAAACAGGATCGTTCCACCCTGGGATGCGATCTCGGAAATAGCCTTGTAGGCCTCATCCACTTTTCCCACAGATTTCTGCAGATCGATAATATGGATGCCGTTTCTCTCCGTAAAGATATAAGGAGCCATCTTGGGGTTCCATCTTCTGGTCTGGTGTCCGAAGTGCACACCTGCTTCAAGCAACTGTTTCATAGAAATAACGCTCATGTCTCTACCTCCATTTGGTTTGTACTCTTCCGCATGTCTTTTCCCGTATTTGCGTCAGTCATACGGTTTCCTCCGGTGCTTATCCTGACCGGGACACCAACACCGAATCAACATGCGTGATTTATGGTCACAACAGTGAAATAATACCACAAAAAAAGCCCCAATTCAAGGGGTTTTTTCAGAAAACATTTATCCTTATTTCTTTATGATTATTTCAATGACCTCTTCTTCCGTCGCATTCACCGGAATCCGGTAAGTCCCTGCAACAATACGGGTGGCATATCCATTGTCGCACAGATATCTGTCAAAAGTGCCCGCATCTTCTACCAGTCCTGCAGCTTCAAGCGCCTGACACACAGCCGAAGAACTCTCTCCGCGCGTGATGGTAAACAGTACCACCTCCGATTCCTCCTGAAATACATTCCCCACCTCCTGCATTTCCGAATTCCCGGGACTGCGCGCTTCACTGTCGTCATCCTGGCTGTCATCATCCCGGCCGCCCACACTTTCCGGTGCGCCCGCATTTTCAGAATCGGTTTCATCTTCCGTATTTCCGTCATTTTCAGGAACATCGCCATCCTCTGGTGCACTGCCATCCTCCGGTGCACTGCCATCTTCCGGTGTGCTGCCGTCTTCGGGTGCGGTCCCATCCTCCTGATTATCCTGCTTCTGCTGGCCCTGCAGCTGAGAAAGCACCGTACTCTCAACCATACCCAGTTCCCGGGCCCTTTCTCTGACTTCGTCGTCGGACATCGTGTTCCTGCGCCCGCTCATGGCAATGCCCATAATCAAAGCAGTAACCACAATTCCGATCCCCAGTCCTCTCATATAGGATCGCAGTCTGATTCTGTTCATATAGTCCAAGTTACACAGATCCCCTTTCAGATTACAGCGCAGATCTCCTACACGGATTCTTTAAACAGGTCTATGACCAGTTTTACTTCTCCGACCCCAAGTTTCAGTTCCCGGGCAATCTCCACATTTGATTTTCCCGCCTGATGCAGATCCAGTATGCGTTCATTGTTGTTTTTACCACTTTTATGCTCCTCAGCCGAAAAAGGTTCCCCCGCGCCGCTTTCGCTCTCATCCTCCTCGATCTGCACAGACGCTGCAATCCACTGCACCTCCGTATTCCCGGCTTCTTCATCGGGAACTTGTCCTGCGGATTCATTCTCTTTTTCGGCAGCCTGCTTCGCTTCCCTGACCGCCTGCTGTGCTTCGCGCGTGGTCTGTTCCATCTTTTTGGTCAGCCTGGCCGTCTCACTTACCACACTTTTCAAATTCTGATGCTTGTCATTCAGCATATCATACAAAAAAAGAACTTCCTTATGATTCTTATTAATCTCCTCCAGAACAGTATCCGAGTATTCGCTGACCGCCATGATTTTTTCGTTGGAAATCCGTTCCATCGTGCGCTCCGCCTTTTCAATGGAGCCGGAGGCTGTTTCTTCTACAATATCCGTAATCCTGGCTTTCGCCGCATTTGTTTCACCCGCCACCAGCTTCCTGATCTCCGCTTTTAGAATTTCTCTGGTCTTTTCTGTCAGTCTCTCCCCTTTTACCGGTATGATGAAGCTTACAGCAAAGATTGTACCTCCCACAGCTAAAAGGACCAATTCCAATACGCCCATCTGCACTCGCTGCCTCCTCAGATTTTCATGTCAAAACTGCTCCTGCCTTTAAGCGTGACTTTTCCGTCTTCTTCCTGCTTTTTCCGGCGGTTTTTTCCACCGTCTCCGCTGTATTTTCCGTCGCCCTTATCCTTTGCGTCAAATTTCTTATTGTGCCATTCCGGATTCTCACTGTCCTGAACCTGCCGGGTCTTTGTCTCGATATCTTTCTGTACCTGCTCCACTACATTGCTCTGATCGGTAAACACCTTGTTATTCTCATTATGCTTTATATTAGAATAATCCTGAGATCTCGCAATAGTTGCCAGTTCAATTGCTCCAAGCGCCATATGAATCTCCTCTTTCTATGTCCGATCCATAAAAATCCCCATATACGGTCCCATTCTCTGCTTCATTTTCTGCAGAGCCCGGGTGTGCAGCTGGGAAATTCTTGACTCAGACACTTCCAGCACACGGCTGATTTCTTTCAGTGTCATTTCTTCATAATAATACAACAGAATCACTTTCCGCTCTTTTTCCGTAAGCTGCTCCAGCGTGTCCTCCAGTACTTTCTTCAGTTCCTCTTTTTCAATATTCTCCTCAGGACTTTCAAACTGTGCGGTCAGATGCGTATTGTGCTCCATGGGAATATCGCTTCCCTGCTCCATATACTCATTTAGAGACACTACGTTGGTAACTTTCATCTGGGACTGCCAGTCCAGATATTCGTCATCTGTGATACCCAGTTTCCGGGCAATCTCCTCGTCCGTGGCACTTCTTCCGGAAGTCATCTCGATCTCTTTTATAACTGCGTCAATCTTCTTCTGACGCTGCCGGATCGTTCTGGGAATCCAGTCCATCTTGCGGATCTGATCCAATATAGCCCCTCGGATTCTCAGACTCGCATAAGTCTCGAATTTGACCTCTTTCATGCTGTCAAACTTATCGATGGCGTCGATCAGTCCGAATATTCCATAGCTTACCAGTTCCTCATATTCCACATTGTAACCCAGATACATGCTCAGCCGGCCTGCTACCAACTTCACCAACGGGGCATATTCCAATATGATCTTTTCTCTCACTTCGGGAGATTTTGATCTGATATATTCATCCCAAAGCTTTTTCTTCCCCGCTTCGTCCATAGAGTCCTCCATCTACCCGTGTTCACACCCCAGCTTACTCCTGCTCTGTCTCGGATAAATTCTCATTTTCAGCCGCCGCTGCTTCCGCTGCCTCCGCTTCTCTTGCTTTCTTTTCATTTTGATGATCAAACAGATCCAGAGTCCATTTAAATATGCTCCCCAGAACAAGAAAGATGATCATCACCACAAGAAGTGATACCAGTTTCTCAATCACAGAGTAATTCATGATATATGTAATAATACAGGTAACCACCCCTGCGAGAAGCATCAGAATCAGCGGAATTGATTTTCTGTTCATGCTACCTCCACTTCCTATATAACAGTTTCATTTCTCCCAACCGCGCGTATTACATAATCCCCGGTCTCAGGATAAAATATAACGGTACGTCCAAAATTTTTCCCGGTATCCTGTGCCAGAATCGGTATCCGAAGCTGCATCAGTTTCTTCTTGGAAGCCTCCACATTGCGGTTTCCAACCTGCGCCATATCGGAGTTCCCCTGAAAAGCAAACATGGATGCTCCCCCCGCCAGCTTTGCCGTCATCCGGCTGCGCCTTGCGCCTTTTGCCTCCATCCTCTTCACCAGTTCTTCGATACCTGTATCGGCAAACTTTGGGATATTCAGGCTGGAACTTCTGATACTGGTGCTGTCCGGCAGCATGATATGCGCCAGCCCTCCCATTTTAAGCACCGGATCTCTGAGCGCAATTCCTACACACGAGCCAAGCCCCAAAGTCGTCAGCCCGTCTGGACTAAAACATATATTTAAATCAGCCATACCGACTTTAATTATTTGACTCATAACATGACCCCTCTCTACATGATTCCTAACGATGATAAGATTTTGCTGTATGAATCCAGATCCGGTATCAGTATAAAATAACCATCTATATTCATCTCATCATAAAACTGGGTCTGAATTAAAAGCAAATGATCCCCCATCACACCAAACTGAATGGCCGGTACACTTAAAATCGCTCCCGCCATATCCATGGCAAGATCCGGAGGAGACGGGAAAATCTTCAGGTTTGTCAGCATAGAAAGAGAATTCAAATATGCCCCGGTAATGATGTTGCTGACCTCTTTTATGGCGGACATTTCCATCTCATTGAAATCATCCCCCTCACTGACGCCATATCCCATCATCATCTTATCCACCAGATATTTCGCGGACTTTATTTCCACCAGAAACATGATACTGCCTGTAATATCGCCATCAACGGCCAGATAGATGCCAATCATGAGCTGCTCCTCGCCGCCCATCATTTCCCCCACATCCTTAAATTCCAGCAGTCTTACCTGCGGCACTTTCATATCCACCTTACACTGGAGCATCTGTGACAGCGCCGTCATGGCATTGCCTGCGCCAATATTTCCGATCTCTTTCAGCACATCCAGATAATTCATGGAGACCTGCTCCAAACTCATCTCGCCCATTCTGTCTACCACCCTTTCCATTCCTTCTCAAAACACTGTCTGTAAATAAGTATACCATAAATCTAAAAACCAGACAACACTCTAGTTGCGTCTATTCCACTCCCTGCGGCGCTCCTTACGTTCTTCCTCAAAGATATACTTGATGATTTCCTCTCTCTCCCGCTCATCCATATTTACATATTGAAGCCGGTGTTCAAAGGATCCCGGACGATTGCTCAGTTCTCTGGAACTGATGATTCTGCCCACAAGATCATATTTCTTGTTTTTTCCGTTTATGATCAGCTGATAGGTGCAATAAATCAGACTCTCGGGCTCATACTTTTCACTGGAAACAAATTTCATTCCGCCTCCGCTGATATCCACCGCAACACAGTTAGCAAGCGGCAGTCCGGATGAGAATTTGTTTTTATTTTTCTCCACTGCCTTGATTTCCTCGTCGTCAAGCAAGCGGGTGCGCACATCCAGCGCACATCCGTACCGGTAATATTCCCTCCTCTGCAGCTTGCGGAGATTGCTTGTCATTTCAAACAGAAGAATATAAACATTTTCACGCTTATACCGGTCAATGATCCTGCCAAAACACTGATACAGAACCGGCTCCGTATAAAAAATCATGTCATATTCCCCGTCCACCTGCAGCGCAATCAGCTTCGTCTTTTCCATGGGCATCACAATTTCTATCCTGTCTTCGGACAGAATGTCATATATTTCGGTTCGGTATGTCTTTTTCTTCTCCACCTGCCCCGTATTTGTTTCCGCCCCCACAGTATGTTCCACTGCCCTTAATTCTACTTTATTCCCCGCTCCCAATAGTTTAGATAGCATATTGCTACATCCTCCTCCCTGTCACTATTTGTGAAAAAAATGCCGCCATTCCTCTCTTTTTTATCGGCACATCCCTGTCCGTCAGTTTCGCCGCAATCGCTTCATATGCCCTGCTGGAGCGTGCTCCCGGCGCCTGTATGGATACCGGCATCTGCTGCATTACCGCCCGGCTTAGCTGCATATCCCACGGCACAGCTCCCAGATAACTCAACGGCATCCGAAGATAATTGGAAACCACCACATTCAATTTATTAAACAGATCGTCCCCTTCCTCTGTTTTTTCCACCTTATTTGCAATCAGTTTTACTTTCGTCCCCTCCGCGGAAAACGCCGGATGTCTGCCCAACGCCTTCAGCAGAGAGTAAGAATCTGTGATGGATGTAGGTTCGGGCGTCGTCACCAGAATAATCTCGCCGCTTGCCACCAGAAATTCCAGAACTGCATCCGAAATTCCCGCACCAGTGTCTATAATAATTGTATCGGCAATGGAATCCAGTTCAGCCAGATTTTTGATAATGTAATTCAGATAATCCCGGCTCAGGTTCGCCATACCGGCAATTCCCGATCCGCCGGATATAAATCCGATCTCCATAGGGCCCCATGTAATAATATCTCTGATCCCTTTTCCCTGATAAATCAAATCGCACAGGCTATATTCAGGTATCGCCCCAAACATGATTTCTATATTAGCCAATCCGAAATCCGCATCCAGTATAATTACCCTCTGTCCCATCTTTCTGAACTGTATCGCCAGATTAATCGATGTATTGGATTTACCAACGCCCCCCTTGCCGCTGGTCACGGTAATCACTCTCGCCACCGGTTTTGATAAGCTGTTGGCTTTGATGATATTTCGTAATTGTTCTGCCTGATCCATTCTTGTACCTCTCTGCCCGCTCCGGCGGACTCTCGATTGTTATCTTTTGCCTCCCAGCAATTGCTTCACCGTCTTTTGTGGATTAAATTCTTCTATATCGTCAGGTACATTCTGTCCGCATGTCACATAAGAAAGCGCCGCTCCTGTGTGCAGCTTTAAATTTAACAAATTTCCAAGGGCAATCGTCTCGTCCAGTTTGGTGAACACCAGTTTGTAGTCCGCTATTTCCTTATAAGAATCCGCAATATTGATCAGATCTCTGTATTTTGTTGTTGCACTCACCACAAGAAATATTTCTTTTTCCGCCAGCCCCTCCACACATTCAATAAAAGCGCTGATTGTCTCCTTTAACTCCCTGTTCTGGTGGGAATGACCTGCCGTATCCACAAAAATATAGTCGTAATCCTGAAAATCCCGAATCGCATTTTCCACTTCTTCCACCGTATAGACTACCCTGAACGGAACTTCCAGAATGCCTGCGTATGTGCGCAGCTGCTCAGCTGCCGCGATTCTGTAAGTATCTCCTGTCAGGAGCGCAACTTTCTTTTTGTCTTCCACGCTGAATTTAGATGCAATTTTCGCGATTGTCGTGGTCTTTCCCACCCCTGTAGGACCGATAAAGAACACCACCTTAGGCCCCTTGGAGGCCGGAGTAATGCCCACAGGCATTCCAAACTTCAAAATCAACTTCTGGTATGAGTTTTCCAGCGCATAATCAAAGGGCATCCCGGGTTTATGCACCCGCTCGATCTCCTCCATGATCTGGTTAATATATTTTTCATCCACTTCATTATCCGTCATGGTGCGATAGAGCAGTTTCAGGAACCTGGCCATGGCCTCGTCCTTTTCTTCGTTCTCCTCCGGCTGTTTTTCCTCTGTTCTTTTTTCTTCCGCAGTCTCCTCTTTCTGAATCTGCATCTGCATCAACAGCGTCTGCAGATGATCCAGCTTCTCTTCCAGTTCCTCCACTTTTCGGTCGTCCCCGGACTTCCCGGTCTGCGCCGCGCCGCTTTCGCCGGATATCTTTTTGGCCGCCGTCCGCAATGCTGCCTGCGCAGCCGCCTGATTATCCTCCTCAAGAGCCACCGTCACTTCCACAAGCTGCGGTCTGAAAAAGGAAAACAGTCCTTTTCGTTTTATATTTCTGGCATTCATGACTACAACCCCGGTTCCCAGTTCTTTTCTGGCGTTTTCCGTGGCCTCGGCTTCCGTTTTTCCCTGAAATTTTTTGATTATCATTACGCTGTCACCATCCCTACAGATTGTAATTCAACATTGGACTCAATTTCATTATAGGAAATAACGATCAATTCTTTGTAGTAATCTTCCGTCAGACGTTTAAAATACATTCTGACGATAGGAGAAGTGATCACGATTGGATTCTTGCCGATACTCTCCAGCTTTTGCACTTCATTTCCCACGGAAGACATCAGCTTTCTGGTTCTGTCCGGATCAAGGTTTAAATATGCCCCCTGCTCCGTCTGCTTCACGCTGCCCATAATTTCCTGTTCCACTTTGGGGTCAAGCGTCACCACACTGGTGGTTTCGTGTCCGGAAAAGAACTTGCCGGAAATCGCCCGTTTCAAACTCTGCCGCACATATTCCGTCAGAATATCTGTATCCCTGGTGGTTGGCGCATAATCCGCCAGTGTCTCAAATATTGTAAGCAGATCTCTGATAGATATTCCCTCTTTCAGCAAATTCTGCAGTACTTTCTGCACCTCTCCAAGCCCCATCAGCTTCGGAACCAGTTCGTCTACCAGAACCGGATTGGTATCTTTCAGGTTGTTCACCAGATTCTGTACATCCTGTCTGGTCAGCAGTTCCGCGATATACTGCCTGATAATCTCAGTCAGGTGGGTTGCAATGATAGACGGCGGATCCACCACCGTATATCCCATGCTCTCAGCGCGTTCCCGTTGACCTTCCGTAATCCAGATCGCCGGAAGATGGAAAGAAGGCTCAAACGTGGGAATACCGGTGATCTCTTCCTCCACATACCCCGGGTTCATTGCCATATAATGGTCAAACAGGATCTCGCCCTCGCTGACCTGTATGCCTTTTATTTTAATAATATACTGATTCGGGTTCAACTGAATGTTGTCTCGAAGACGGATAATCGGCACTACGGTACCCAGTTCCATTGCGATCTGCCTTCGAATCATGACCACACGGTCCAGAAGATCGCCCCCCTGGTTTACATCCGCCAGAGGTATAATTCCGTAGCCGAACTCCAGCTCAATGGGGTCTACCTGCAGCAGACTGTTGACATTTTCGGGCTGCCTGATCTCGTCCGCTGCCGCCTCATCCGTATCCACCTGCGCTTCCGTCTGTGTTGTTTCGATGGTTCCCGCAATGATTCTGCCCGTCATCACAAATGCCAGACCCATACCTAAAAAGAGAATCGTGTTCAGCTGTGTGCTCACACCCAGAAAGCAAATCGTAGCGCCAACCAGATACAATGCCTTGGGCACTCCGAAAAGCTGGCCGATCAGCGCTGTGCCAAAATCCGCCTCCTTGCTT